>CAJAHC010000251.1 GCA_903939355.1 uncultured Methylococcaceae bacterium
TCATCGAATAGAACGTTAGCCAAAACTGCCCATTGGTCCAGGATAACTTACTTCTTGAAGTAATCCAGTATCAACGTCGTAGATAAAGCCCCGTACTGTTGAAGCGTCAGGGCCTTCAGTTGGTATCCAAGGATGACTCATAATTCTCGATATTGATCGTCTTACATCCCAGCTAAGGCGTTCAATTTGCTGTTCATTGCAAGGCGCATCAAGCGCCTCAAGAGGGCCACGGAAGGCATGAAATTGAGTCGGTGTTGAAGAGCTATGGTTGCAGCTTGTAAATGCGCGACCTGTTGCACGGCCAAGTAGCGACTCGGCTGCTGGGTCGCCTTCTAATCCAGCTTTAAGCAAGTCGTCAGTAAAAGCCAGCATGCCACAACGAGTATGATGGATTAATATAATTTCATTAGTGTTGAGTAGGTGATGCGAGATAATTAAGCAGCGAATTGCATCGTCAGTGACAACACCGCCAGCGTTACGAATGATGTGAGCGTCTCCAGTTTGCAAACCAAGTAAGTCCTCTACATCAATTCGCGCATCCATGCAGGCAACAACGGCTACATTTTTAGCTGGATTGATCGGCTGCTCTCCGGGGTGGGCTGAGTTATGCACCTGCTCACCACTTGCATAGAGTTTATTATTTTCTAGATACTTATTTGTGTGCACATTAGCCATTATTTTTCCTCAAATTAAAATAAATTGATCAATAATTACGTTGTTCCTAATTAAGCTCATAGGTACCTCTTTATGAGGTAATAAAAAACCACTTGTTTCCAGCAAGATATTAACAAACGGCATATAACTTAATTGATTCTGGAGTCTACTCCAATAAACCAGCGTAGCAAATAGCGTTATAAATTTATAGAATATAAACTTATAGTTTATAGTTGGCTACTATGGGTAAATTAAATAATATGCAGGTATTTTGTCGTATTGTGGAGCTGGGTACTTTTGCGGCAGTGGCTCGTGAAATGAATCTTTCTGCGATGATGATAAGTAAATATATGGCTCAGTTAGAAGAGTCGCTGGGTGTTGCTTTGTTAAATAGAACGACGCGGCAAATTAGTTTGACGGAGGCTGGGGAAGTCTATTTCCATCGAAGCAGGCAGCTCATGGATGATTTTGCCGAGTTAGATGAATATACCTCGCAGTTGAGTGGCCAAGTAAAAGGTATATTAAAAATCAGTGCACCCATAGATTTTGGTGGTCTCTATATGGTCGCTGCAATTGATGCCTACCAACGTCAGTATCCCAACGTAAAAGTATTGATGACACTGCATAATAGTCAGGTTGATTTAAGTAGAGGTAGCTTTGATTTGTCTATTTTAGTGACGGTTGAATTGGCCTTGGGAGTAGTCGCTAGAAAAATTGCTGAAACGAGGTTATGTACTTATGCTTCACCCTCTTATCTTGCTAAATATGGTAAACCTGAGCATATCGATCAATTGAGTTCACATCGTTGTTTGCTCTATATCGATACACCTCATCAGGATTATTGGTTATTTAACACAAAGACAGAAGAAGTGAAAGTTAAGCCGAATTGGCATTTCGCATCCAACAATGGTCGTGCATTGTGTCAAGCGGCCGTATTGGGAATGGGTATTGCTCAGGCACCTGAATTATCCATTGTGAGCCACGTCGAAGAGGGGAAGTTGGTAGAAATCCTGGAGGATTTTCGAATTCCACCCTTGTCTGTTTATGCCACCTATCTCCAAAGGCGTTTCTTACCCGCTAAATTAACGACGTTTGTTGATTTCATGGTTAAATACTTTGCAGAGTTGAAGCCTAATCAAATATAGCGCATGTCTTTAATTAAAGGCATGCGCTGTTTGTAGTTAAAGGGATATTTCAGGTTTCGCTGGTAGGAAACTTTTCTTACAATTTATTATTTTTTTGGGATTTTTAGAATATGAGTAGTTCTCGGAATAAAGTGCCTACCGATGAAACAAGTTTGGCTATGGGTAGCGCAGGACCTAGAGAATTACTGGCCTGGGCTTTATATGATTTTGCCAACTCCGGCTATACCACGGTGGTGCAGACCACTATATTTAGTGCTTATTTTGTGGGTGTGGTTGCAGGTATCGGGCAGGGTGTTACGCCGGGTTTATCAACATTGCTTTGGTCGTTGGCTATTGGAATAGCGAATTTTGTCGTGATGATCAGTGGCCCGATAATAGGGGCTATTGCTGATCATAGGGCCTGTAAAAAGTTTTTTCTATTCATCTCCTCAGTAGGCTGCATTATCTCAACAGCTTTATTAGCCTTGATTGGTCCCGGTGATATATGGCTGGGAATGGTGTTGGTAACGCTTTCAGCTATTATGTTTGCCAGTGGCGAAAATTTGATTGCGGCTTTTTTACCCGAGCTGGTACCGGAAGAAAGTATGGGTAGAATGTCAGGTTATGGCTGGAGTCTTGGTTATTTTGGTGGCTTACTCACCTTGGCTATTTGTTTGGCTTATATTACGTGGGCAAAACAACAAGGCTTATCGGAAACCCATTTTGTCCCTGTTACCTTGCTTATCACTGCAGGTATTTTTGCCTTGACCGCTGCCCCTACTTTTATTTGGCTACGAGAACGAGCCGTATGTGGAGTGTGGGATAAAAACATATCTACTCTGAAAGTCAGTTTTACGCGCTTGGTACATACCTTTAAAGAAGCTGCACGTTTTCGAGATTTACTCTGGTTTTTGATAACATTGGGTGTTTATCAGTCGGGTGTTAGCACGGTGGTTGTTTTGGCCGCTATTTATGCTCAAGAGGTGATGGGGTTTAATACCCAATCATTAATTTTACTGATTATGGTTGTCAATGTGACTGCTGCTGTCGGTGCATTTATCTGTGGGCATTTACAGGATCGAATAGGTTCAGTGCCTACTTTGGCTATTACTTTGGTTATTTGGATTATTGCTATCATCGTGGCTTTATTGGCGAATAAGCCGACTCACATGTGGATAGCCGGGAATATTATTGGCTTGGCAATGGGTGCAAGTCAGTCGATTGGTCGTGCTTTAGTCAGTAAATTTTCTCCCACTGAGAGGGCTGGAGAGTTCTTAGGGTTATGGGGTCTGGTTAATCGGTTGTCAGCAATTGTAGGGCCTTTAAGTTATGGGCTGATTAATTACTTGAGCCATGGCAATCATCGGTTGTCTTTAGTGTCGACGTTAGTGTTTTTTATTGTTGGTTTGCTTTTGTTGGGCAAGGTTAATGAAAGTCGGGGTAAGATTGCGGCAATGCATTCGTGAGTAAGGTCCGTCAATTGCATGAACGGCAAACCATCGCTATTTTTGGGGAGGTACTAATTGATCAATTTCCTGAAGGCGAACAGGTATTGGGTGGCGCGCCATTTAATGTAGCATGGCATTTACAGGCTTTCGGGATGACACCGACTTTTATCAGTCGGATTGGTAAAGATGCGAGTGGTGAAAGCTTAAAACAAGCGATTTCTGAGTGGGGTATCAGTATTGAAAATTTGCAGATTGATGCAATTTATCCGACCGGCACAGTTGCTGTTTCAATTAACAAGGGTGAGCCAAGTTATGAAATTTTAGCGAATCAGGCTTATGATTTTATTGAATCTGAACCGAGTTATTTAACCCAATCCTTTAGTATTATTTATCATGGAACGCTGGCTTTGCGTAATGGTATCTCGGAAAAAGCGCTACAAGCCTTAAAGTTAGATCATACCGGCAAGGTGTTTATCGATGTAAATTTACGTGCCCCTTGGTGGCAAAAGCAAGCTGTTGAACAATGGCTCTGCACGGCAGATTGGGTAAAACTCAATTATGCCGAGTTGATTGAATTTGTGCCATTACAAAACAATTTACAAGCGATGATGCAAGTTTTTTTTGAACAATATAATCTGGAGTTATTGATTGTCACTTGTGGCAGTGCAGGTGCAACTTTACTCAACAATGTTGGTCAGTTTATTAGCATTGAGCCGGTGTCAAATTTGCCTGTAAAAGATACGGTGGGCGCCGGAGATGCTTTTTCTGCGATAGTATTGCTGGGGTTGCAGCAGGGATGGCAGTTGTCGGTGATGATGGCTAGAGCGCAAGCATTTGCATCAGCTATAGTCAGCAAGCGTGGGGCGATTGTTCATGATCTGAACTTCTATCAAACATTTATTGATGAGTGGCAGATTGAATAACTGTTAAGGGTAGCTTGGTGTTATTTTTTATACTTCAGCTTACATATTATGTAATGTTATACAGAATTGGCGAATGCGCCTAAATGATAATTAATGATGGGAACTATGATTACGCTAAAAAAGTTACTTAAGCCCGATGCCGACCTACGGTTTTTTACGCTGCCATTTTTTTTACTACTGTTTTTAACTTTAGTCTCTCCGCGTTCTTTTGCGGTAGATATTCAGGTTTCGGTAGACCGTAATCCTGTCAGTATTGATGAATCATTCCAGATCATTTTTACTGCAACTGAATCGCCTGATGATGATCCGGATTTTAGTCCGTTGGAACAAGATTTTTCCATACTTAACCAAAGTACCAGTACTAGCTCCTCATGGGTTAATGGACAGTCCAGTAAGACTGTTAAATGGATAGTCAATGTTATGGCTAAGCAACGGGGCAGTTTGGTTATTCCTGCCATTAAATTTGGTAAGGATGTAAGTGGAGTCTCTACTGTTTTGATTATTGAGAAAGGGAAATCAGAAAATACAGGAATCACTCCGGATAAAGATTTATATATAGAGGTTGAGGCGACACCGCAAGACCCTTATATACAATCTCAAGTTTTATACACAATGCGTTTATATACAAAAATTGATATTGCTCAAGCTAGACTCAATGAGCCTGAATTGGCGGATGCAGTGATTGAAAAACTGGGTGATGACAGTAGTTTTAATACGCAGGTGAATGGCGTTAATTACTCAGTGACGGAACGAAAATACGTCATTTTCCCACAAAAAAGCGGTCAATTAACCATCAAGCCTTTGGTATTAACTGCTGAAATAATTGCAAGTAATCAACCGGGCTTTAATAGTTTTTTTAATTCGCAGATGAGTAAGACCAAGCAGGTTGAATCTAAAGCTATAGTGCTAGAGGTAAAGCCGGTTCCTTCTTCTTTTACCGGAAAGCATTGGCTGGCGGCTGAGCAACTGGTTTTAAAACAGGAGTGGAGTAGCGATACGCAACAATTGAAGGTGGGTGAGCCTATGACGAGAACCTTAAGTTTGGTAGCAAAAGGTACGACAGTAGGACAGCTGCCTGAATTGAACGCTAGTAATGCCGATGATCAATTAAAAGTTTACCCTGATCAACCGGTACTTAAGGAGCAGAAGACAGTTGATGGACTGATGGCTTTAAGAGAAGAAAAAATTGCTTTTATTCCTTCAAAGGCGGGTGATTACTCATTGCCGGCTATTGAAATTCCTTGGTTTAATACCAAGACTCAAGCGATGGAAATGGCGAGAATTCCAGAAACAAAACTAACGGCAGTTGCAGGAACAATCCAGTCTGAAGTGATTACGCCAATTCCTTCGGCTAAGATATCGGAATTGCCGCAACAGGTTGATAAGGCCCCTGCTATAAAAAGTGAACCGGGAAGTAATGTTTGGTTATGGACCTCTGTTTTTTTAGCAGCTGGTTGGTTAATGACTGTTATTTGGTTTTTAACAAAACGGATCTGTAAAAAACCGGTTATTGAGGACAATGAAGTAGAAATAAATTTAAAAGCATGCATTAAGACGTTAAAGTACGCTTGTACAAATAATGATGCGTTAGCTGCTAAAGATGCTTTGTTGGAATGGGGTCGTCAAAAGTTTGATTGTTCCAACTTGAATGCGATAGCTGTGTTGTGCGATGCACGATTGAGAGATGAAATAGTGTATTTGAATCAGACCTTATATGGTCAAGAAAGTACGCAGTGGGATGGTAAAAAATTGTTTCAGGCTTTTGTCGAAAATAAAGCCAGAGAAAAAATCGTACTCAAAGAGGATGAAAGCTTAGAGCCACTGTTTCGTTTGTAATGAACTATTTTTATAAATAATCGAGTTATGATTCGCTTAGAAGTTTAGTTTAAGTAATAGCCGGTTATGTCGACTTTTCGGTTTCAGCAGTTTTCTGTTATCCAAAAACAATCAGCAATGAAAGTCTGCACCGATGCAGTTTTGTTTGGTGCAATGGCACCGGTGCAGGAGGGTGACCGGGTTTTGGATATGGGTGCTGGGACAGGGGTGTTGTCGCTAATGGTTGCGCAGTTGGGTGCAGCTCACGTGACGGCAGTAGAGTTGACCAGAGAAGGGTATGATGAAGCACAATTAAACTTTGAAAACAGTCCTTGGCCAGATCGTTTTAAGGCGGTGCATCAAGATATTCAAGGGTTTTCAAGGACAGATCAGAATTATTATGATCTTATTATTTGTAACCCACCTTTTTTTGAAAATCACAGTAAGACGACAGACTCACTAAGAGCAATTGCCAGGCATAATGACACGTTATCTTTTGATGATTTAATTAAATGTGCCGACCATTTATTATCTGACGTGGGTTTGTTATATCTGTTGTTGCCGATTCATGCCGTAGAAAAGTTTTCAGCATTAGCATTAAGTGCAGGTTTGTTTTTAAGTGATCAAACTGATGTTCGTGGCTATGTGCATAATGAAGCTAAAGTGTCTCTGTTAGCCTTTAAGCGATTAAGGACAGAGTTACGCCATCGTTTATTGACGATTTATGAATCTAACCGTGTGTATGCAAAAGAAAGTGAGCGCTATTTGTCACCTTTTTTGTTGCGGTTTTCTAAAGCGTAAGTAAGGCAATACGGGTCTCGTATTGCCTTAGAAAATAACTCAGCTTATCTGACAACTTTATGTCCACGACCGCTCATGCAATTATTATAAGAGCTTTTATACTTATCTTCTGCACTAAGGCCTTTATAAGCACCACCACCCATTCCACCGGCGGCTGCTCCAATTGCTGCACCTGTTCCTGGGCTTCCAGTAAATGCTCCAATAATGGCGCCTCCTGCGGCACCCAGTAAGGCGCCTGTGCCAGCACCTACAGCGGTTTCAGTTGCTGTGCCACCTGAGGCTTTGCTTGCAAGTTGTTTACATTCGACCATATCCTGATTAATACGATTCGCATTAGGATCGTTATAAGAGTCGACAGTTGGCTCCCATCCACCTTGACTGGCGCATGCTGTCAATAAAATACTACCAATAAAAATACTACAGACTGTTATTTTTTTCATATTGATTACCTTTTAAAGTTAGGGTTTTGGATTATCAATTAATTAGGATTAAATTTCTCAACGGTAAAGTTATAGCCTCTTTAAAACATCCAAGGGAGGCTTATTGAGGACGTGTCTCACTCCCCAGCATCCGGCCAAGCCAACAAAGATAGAGCTTGTAAAGGGTATTAAAACCCAACTGTATAATTTTGGAGAGTATTCTATATTCATTACTTGTGTGTACAAAGCATAGCTTATCACTTCTGAAATGACTACTGCTAATAAACCGGAAATCAGTCCAAGCGTAGTAAACTCGATGATATGAGTTTTTCTTAGTAATGAGCGAGTTGCTCCTAGTGCGCGCATTAATGCACCTTCATAAATGCGATTATCTAACGTTGCATAAACAGTAGCAAATAACACAGTAAATCCAGCCAGTAAGGCAAAATAAAGGAGAAAGCTAATGGCTTGTGTTAATTGCAACAGTATAGTTTTAAATTGCTTTAAAATTAAATCAATCTCCAGAATGGTTGTGCCGGGAAATTTTTTTAATAAAGTATTCAGGCTGTTTTTGTTTATATCAGATAAATAAAAGCTAGTAATCAATGTACTGGGATAAGCATCAAGTGTACCTGGTGAAAAAACCATATAAAAATTAGGCTTCATGCTATCCCATCGAAGCTCACGAATACTAGTGACAGTAGCCTTAATTTGCTGGTTACCAACAGTGAATGTCAAACGATCTCCAAGCTTTATTGTTAAGCTGTTTGCCAGTTGCTGTTCTACTGATACACTTCCGGCTTGTTGGTCTAGCCACCAATTACCGGACACTATTTTATTTTCTTCAGGTAATTCTTTGCTCCAAGTAAGACTCAACTCTCTGTTTATGGCATTTTCGCCTTGACTGTCTTTAGTGACAATTTGTTGGACAGGGATGTTATTAATAGTTACCAGACGACCTCTAATAACTGGAAAGAATTGATTGCTTTTAATGTTTTGTTGTTCCAGTTCTTGTTTAAAGACGGCTTGTTGATCTGGAAAAATATTAAGTGCAAAATGATTAGGTGCATTATCAGGTAATTGTTTTTGCCAGTTATCGATTAAGTCGTTGCGTACGGTAAAGCTGAGTATCATGGCCGCTAAAGTAATACTGAAAGCCAGAATTTGGCTAATACTTGCATAATTATTACTCAAGATACTCTGTAATCCAAAGCGCCAAGCGATAGGCATTGAGGCTGATGATTTACGGATAAAGATGAATAATCCATAAATGATTAGGCTTAGTATGAGTAGGGTAGCCAAGCCAACTCCCAGAATGTAGGCGGTCATTTTAATGTCATGTGTATATTGACATATTAGTAGTCCAATAATAATGAGTGATGAACTATAGACTATCCATGCGCTAGTAGGTAAAGGTTCAAGTTCACGGCGTAAAACTCGAAGGGGTGAGACCTGTTTAAGTCTTAACAAGGGAGGCAAGGCGAAGCCCGGTAAAATGACCATTCCAATGATGAAACCAAAAAAAACCGCTAACAAGCTAGGGGCTGCAATGTATTGGGGTAGCAAGTCTTTTAGTAAATAAAATAAAATTTCTTGCGCAAACCAGCCTAATAAACAGCCCAGTGTGCTTGCCAATACTCCCAAGCTAATAAACTGGCTGCTGTAAAGCCAGAGTATTTCATTTTGTTTACAGCCAAGGCTACGTAAAAGAGCGGTCGCATTAAAATGACGTTCGGTATAACGCCGAGTTGCTATGGCAATAGCCACTCCAGAAACAAGAATAATTAAAATACTGGACAGCCCTAGGTAACGTTCTGCTCGATTTAATGCTGTGCCTAGTTCCGGACGGTCATCATGAATATCCATGATACGTTGCGAGGCATTTAGTTGGGGCTTTAGCCATAGTTTGAATTCATTTAATGCCTTTGTAGAGCCACTGAATTGGAAAAAATAATGGACATGACTGCCCGGTTGGATAACTTTGGTTGCTTGTAAATCGCTTTCATTAATCATGACGCGGGGGGAAAAGCTGTAAAAGTCACTTTTTTTGTCAGGTTCGTAGGTAATGATGTGAGTAATGATTAGTTGTTTTTCTCCTACTGTTAAAGGATCTCCCAACTTGAGTTTGAGGGCCGATAAAATATGTTCTTCTATCCAAGTCGTACCATGTTCTGGGCCACTGTGAGCTTTAATTTCGTTAGAATAATGGTTAGTTGTTGTTTTTAAGTAGCCGCGTAAGGGATAAGCTAAGCTGACGGCTTTGATACTGGCTAGCAATAGCTCGTTATGTTCAATTAATACACTGGGAAATTCTATCGTATGTGCTTGTCTTAGAGTAAGTTTTGTTGCTTTGTCTAGCCACTCATGAGATATAAAAGAAGTGCTGGATATCACTAAATCACCAGCCAAGAAATCGGCAGTTTGATTAGTCAGGGTACGCTGTAGACGGTCTGAAAAAACAGTAATGGCAGTTGAGCTAGTTACGGCAATAGTTAATGCCAGTATTAATATAGTTAAATCGCCTGAACGAGTATCTCGCCACAATAATCGCAATGCCAGAATATAGCGATTCATGCTATGCGCCCTGCATCCAGTTTAATGGTTCTCTGGCAACGGCTAGCCAAGGCGTAATCATGTGTTACTAAAATTAACGTTGTTTTGTTCTCAAGGTTAAGTTCGAAAAGTAGATCAATGATAGTGGCGCCGGTTTTACTATCCAGATTTCCTGTGGGCTCATCGGCAAAAAGAATAACGGGATTTGTTACAAATGCTCTTGCCAGAGCAACGCGCTGTTGCTCACCACCAGAAAGCTGTTTTGGCGTATGTGTTAAGCGATGCGATAAACCAACTCGATCCAATAAATGAGTTGCTGATGCCTTTGCTTGTTTGTTACCGCTTAACTCTAGGGGTAGCATGACATTTTCGAGGGCAGTTAGCCCTTGCAATAATTGAAAAGACTGAAAAACAAAACCTATCAATTCATTACGCATAGCAGCTCTGCCATCTTCGTTCATTGCTGTTATTAACTTTCCATTAATATTTATTGAGCCGGTACTGGGCGTATCTAATCCTGCCAATAAACTTATTAAGGTGGATTTTCCAGATCCGGACTCACCAATAATAGCAATACTTTCACCAGAGTTGATTATCAAATCTATCGATGACAATATATGCAACATTCCTTCGGAAGTTAATACCGACTTACCCAGATCTTTTGTTACTATAATGCTATTTGATTTTTGATTGTCTTGAGTTGTCATAATGCCCAGATTTTTATTTGTTGTGATGTTTATGTTAATTGCTTTCCCTGCTATGGCCAAGCCGGTAATATTGGTTGTAGGTGATAGTATCAGTGCTGGTTATGGTATTGATAGTTCAGAAGCTTGGGTTGCTTTATTACAGAAAAAACTAATTAAAATTAAAAGCCCTTATAGTATAAGCAATGCCAGTATCAGTGGCGAAACCAGCGAGGGTGGATTAGTGCGTATAATCCCGCTTTTAGCAACAGATGATCCTGATATTGTTTTGCTACAATTAGGTGCTAATGACGGTTTACGAGGTCTTTCTCCTGTAAAGATGAAAAATAATTTAGCTGAAATTATCCAGCGTTCTCAGAAGTCTGGGGCGAAAGTAATTTTACTGGGCATGAAAATTCCACCTAATTATGGCAAACGTTACGTTGATATGTTTTACAACGTTTATCCACAATTAGCCAAAGAATTAAACATTCCGCTTGTCCCTTTTCTTTTAGAAGATGTTGCGTTGAATAAAGATTTAATGCAAGCTGATGGTCTGCATCCTAATGTAAAAGCACAAGCAATACTTGCTGAGAAAATTGAACCTTATCTTTTCCCTCTAATTAAATAAACGAGAGTTACTGATGACAGTATTAACATTGAAACAAGCCAATCTTATTATAAACACAGCAGTTCATATTGCGAGAGAGTTAAATTTGGCGCCTTTGACAGTTGTGGTGTTAGATACAGCCGGGCATTTAAAAGCGCTACAGCGAGAAGATGGTGCGAGTATGATCAGGCAACAAATTGCCACAGCAAAAGCATGGGGCGCTGTTAATATGGGTGTTTCATCAAGAAGTTTGGCAGGCGTAGCAGCACAACGGCCCGATTTTATGAATGCCTTAATAGATGTGGCAGGTGGAAAAATAATGCCAGTTCCTGGTGGTGTTCTTATTCGAGATGCAGAAAACAACCTTTTAGGGGCTGTCGGTATAAGTGGTGATGTGTCTGATCAAGATGAACGATGTGCGATTGCAGGAATAGAGGCAGTAGGTTTTTTTGCAGTGGTTTAACGCCAATTGATAAAAGCTCTACAGATTATTTTGAATCAGGGATGATGCCTTAAATATAATCGCAATTAAAACAGGTTGAAATCCTAAGTGTCAGGCTATAAGTCAAATGAGACTGTGGCGATACTCAGTGGAAATTGGTAGTGATTTGGACTTTTGTTACCAATTTAATTTTCTTCGTGGTTGATTTTCTCTAAATGACTTTCTTCATCTTCATTGTAGCTATAGTCAATATTTTTGTTTCTTACAAACAATCGTGAAAAAAACAATCCTACTTCAAATAACATCCACATGGGTAGCGCTAATAATGTTTGCGAAATTGCATCCGGCGGTGTCAAAAAAGCACCGATGACAAAGGCACCAACAATCACATAGGGTCGTTTATCAGCCAGGCTGGCTGGGGTAACCAATCCAGTCCAAACTAAGACAATGGTAAATATAGGTACTTCAAAGCAAATACCAAAAGCAAAAAACAGCGTTAAAACAAAATCCAAGTACTTGCTAATATCTGTCATCACGGCAACACCAGTTGGTGCGGCTGCAGTTAAGAAGCCAAATACTAGAGGAAAAACTACAAAATAAGCAAAAGCTGCACCCAGATAAAATAGTAGAGTGCTGGCAATCAGTAGCGGCAAAATCATTCGTCGTTCACGCTTGTATAGTCCTGGTGCTACAAAAGCCCAGAACTGATAGAGAATGACAGGAATAGAGATAAATATGGAAACAACTAGCGCTAACTTAAAGGGTGTAAAAAAGGGGGAAGCAACATCAATAGCGATCATCGTGCTATTTTTGGGTAGGTGCTCCATTAACGGCCCAGCCATAAGGCTGTATATTTGGTTAGCATAGGTAGATAGACCTAAAAAAACCACCAATACAAAAAGAACGACCTTTAGTAGCCGATTGCGTAATTCAATTAGATGACTTATAAAAGGCAGGGAGGCCTCGTCAGATTTATTTTGATTCATTATTGAGATCGGCGGCTATTTGAGCTTTTTCGGGTAATTCTAGTATCGATTCTTTTATAGAATTTGTGGCATCAGTGGTTTCATTGATGGCAGCATGGAATTCCTCAAGTTTGACTTGGTCTTTCAATATTTGGCGAATCTCTTCTTCTTGTAATTCTTGTTTTATTTCAGCCTTTACGGAAGCCATCATAGCGCGTGACTTACCTATCCAAAAACCAGCAATTCGAGCCACTTTTGGTAACCGTTCTGGACCTATTACCAATAAGCTGACCAAGCCGATCATAACAAGCTCGGAAAATCCTATATCAAACATATTAGTTTTTTTCGTCCTTCTTGGAAGTTATTTCACCTTCTATTGTTTCTTCTTCATTCTCAGTATTTTTATTCTCTGCTTCACCTTCTTTGATGGCGGAGCGAAAGCTTTTTATGGCGCCACCTAAATCTGTACCTATATTGCGTAGCTTTTTGGTGCCAAAAAGTACAATAACGATGACTAATATAACCAATAATTCTTTGATGCCGATGCCCATATTTGACTCCAAGTGGTTTATAAATATTATCTTATGTGACTTAATCAGTGGCTGTTAGCTAAGTTAGCAGCTTTATTTTTAATGTTAATTCAGTATTGAAATTACTTTGTAGTTGATTTGTAACGTTGTGCTTTTTCATCCAGACCAGATAAACCAAAACGACGTTGTAGTTCTTGTAATACATCTTCAGGACCTAAGTTCTGATGGGCAAGTAATACCATGCAATGAAACCACAAATCAGCAGTTTCATAAATAATTTGTTGTTTATCGCCATTTTTGGCCGCTATAACTGTTTCTGTTGCCTCTTCACCTATTTTTTTTAAAATAGTATCCAATCCTTTTTCGTAGAGGCTGGCTACATAAGATTGATCAGATGACTCAAGCTTACGTTGTTCCAGAATATGGGCTAATTGTTGTAATACTTCACTCATTATTTTGTATAAATTATTTTAGGATCTTTCAATACTAGCTCAATAGGTTGCCAATGACCATCAATTAGGCGACGATAAAAACAAGTTTCTCGTCCTGTGTGGCAAGAAATACCACCTTCTTGTTCAACTTTAAGTAAGATGACATCTTCATCACAATCCAGAAATAACGCCATAACTTTCTGTCTGTGCCCAGATTCTTCGCCTTTACGCCACAATCTATTGCGTGATCTTGACCAGTAAACAGCATAACCTTCCGAAACGGTTAAGTCTAATGACTCACGATTCATCCAAGCAAACATGAGTATTTTTCCGGTGTCAGCCTGTTGTGCAATAACAGGGCAAAGACCATCTGCATTCCAGCGAATCTCATCCAGCCAAGAGATATTCATAAGCGCATTTCAATGCCGCATGTTGACATGTATTCTTTGGCTTGTTGTATGGTGTATTCTGCAAAGTGAAAAATACTGGCGGCTAAAACAGCATCGGCTTTGCCTTTTAACACACCTTCAGCCAGATGATTGAGATTGCCTACACCACCCGATGCTATTACAGGAACACTAACTGCCTCACTGATAGCACAAGTTAGAGGTAAGTCGAAACCTTCACGAGTACCGTCTCTGTCCATACTGGTTAATAAAATTTCACCAGCACCGTAGTTGACCATTTTTTTGGCCCAGTTAATAGCATTTATACCTGTCGCTTTACGTCCCCCATGAGTAAAAATTTCCCAGCGATCAATTTCACCTGGATGGCTGACTTTTTTTGCATCAATAGCGACAACAATACATTGTGAGCCAAAACGCTGAGCAGCCTCACGAACAAATTCCGGATTAAACACAGCAGCGCTATTAATGCCAACTTTATCAGCACCTGCATTTAGCATGCGGCGAATATCATCCAGTGTTCTTATGCCACCACCGACAGTTAATGGTATAAATACTTCACTGGCAACTTGTTCGACAACATGAACCATGGTGTCTCGGTTATCATGCGTTGCGGTGATGTCTAGAAAAGTGATCTCATCCGCACCTTCACGGTCATAACGTCGAGCAACTTCTACGGGATCACCGGCATCACGGATATCAACAAATTTGACGCCTTTAACGACTCGCCCATCAGCAACATCCAAGCAAGGAATAATGCGTTTAGCTAAACTCATGAGGCGCTATATGATTCAGCGAGTTTCTCGGCTTCAGCAAAATCTAAAGTACCCTCATAAATAGCCCGTCCGGTAATGGCACCCATAATTCCTTCATGAGCTACTGCACCCAAGGCTTTAATGTCTTCAATAGTAGTAATGCCTCCTGAGGCAATAACTGGGATTTTAATAGCTCGTGCCAAACGCGCAGTTGCTTCGGTGTTAACACCTTGCATCATGCCGTCTCTTGAAATATCGGTATAAATGATTGCTTCTACACCATCAGCTTCAAATTGTTGTGCTAGATCAATTACGTCATGTTTGGATAGTTTGGACCAGCCATCAATTGCAACTTTTCCATCCTTTGCATCCAGTCCAATTATAATCCGGCGTGGGTATTCAATGGCTATATCACGGACGAAATGGGGTTCATTAACTGCTTTGGTGCCGATAATGACGTACTCTACACCAGCATTTAAATAGGCTTCAATAGTTTCTTCATCACGAATGCCACCTCCAATTTGTATCGGAACATTGGGGTAGGCATCTACAATGGCATGAATAATATCGGCATTAATTGGTTTGCCGGCAAAAGCGCCATCCAAATCAACCAAATGAATTCTTTTAGCGCCGGCAGCAACCCATCGCCCAGCGACAGCGACGGGATCGTCAGAAAAGATTGTATTATCGTCCATACGTCCTTGACGTAAACGTACACATTTTCCTTCTTTCAAATCAATAGCAGGTATTAACAACATAAATACAGAATCCTTAACAAGGTGTATAGATTTAGGCTTGACCATCCCAGTTTAAAAAGTTGCTTAGCAGTTGTAAACCAAGAGCTTGACTTTTTTCCGGATGAAATTGTACGGCAAAAA
>CAJAHC010000252.1 GCA_903939355.1 uncultured Methylococcaceae bacterium
CTGCTTCCTGCCTCAGCGACTAAACAAATCACCGAACAAGCCCTCCATTATAGCCATACTAGCCCTACTGTCAATAGAACTTTTGATTCTTATTGATTCAGTGGTGCCCCAAAGTGGATTTGAACCACCGACCTGTCCCTTAGGAGGGGACCGCTCTATCCAGCTGAGCTATCGGGGCATGTGCTGATTCTACCATAAAGCCTATATACTAAGAATTATGTTTTGCTATAAATCTTATGACTCATCTATTTATAATTAACTATCAACCCACTCATACAGCTCTGTTAATGTTGAATCACATTTACAGCAACTTGTACCGCATGAATTCTCCCGTGATAATTTACGAACATGCCCTTTTTTAATCCATTTTCCAAGCATTCCACGCAATGCATCTGCGTCCATTTTAAAATGGGTAACTAAATCTGCTAAAGCAACTCTATGTTGTTGTTTTAAATAACTACGCAAATCAGATAAAATCATTTATTGTCGTCCGTTCATTTTTTGCTATTGCAATTTTTCCAGTGAACCATAAAAGTATTAAAACTAATATAAAAACACAACCCAATCCACTGATCCAAACTAATGAATAGTAAGGATGTTGGCTATACGTCATTGCCTGATAAAAAATAGTCGCTGTCATATAAGCAATTCCGGTAGTCCAAAACACTACAAAAATAGTCCACCCGATATTGGTTTCTCTGTATATTGCTGCCGTTGCTGCTACACATGGCGCGTAGAGTAAAATAAATAATAAATAAGCAAATGCGCCAACTTTTCCATCGAAACTATGCTGCATGGCTGAAAAAGTATCTGTTTTAACCTTCTGCTCACTAGCAGCAGAAGCCATATCACTTACCGTACCGATATTTAACCCTAGAGGATCTAATAAATTATCTGCAATAACACTTAAGTTTGCAGGCACAGTTAAATAAGCTGCCAATAAGGCTTCCTTTAGGTTAAATTTAATTTTTTCATCTATGACAGCGCCTTTCGAAAGTTGACTATACAAGGCATCAAGAGTTCCTACAACAGCTTCTTTAGCTAAAATACCTGTAAAAATTCCAACTGTTGCAGGCCAATTTTCTTTTTCAATCCCCATAGGTTTGAATAGAGGAGTTAACCCACGTCCAATTTCACTTAATACTGATTTGTCACTATTTTTCTGACCAAAACTTCCGTCTGTTCCCAGTGCGTTGAGAAAATTTAGAACCAAGACCATAGGTATGATAACTTTTCCTGCATTAATCAAAAAAGACTTTAGCCTATCCCAAGTTCTAATAAACACACCACGAAATGTCGGCAAATGATAGGCGGGTAATTCCATAATAAAGGGCGCTGATTCTCCTATAAATAGGGTATGGCGCATAATTAAACCAGTTAACACTGCAACTACAATTCCTAACAAATACAATGCAAAAACAAGGTTTTGCCCTCCTACGGGAAAAAATGCCGCTGCAAATAAAGCATATACAGGCAGTCTGGCACCACAAGACATAAAAGGATTCATTAGATTGGTTAGAATTCTGTCCCGTTTATTTTCTAACGTCCGAGTTGCCATGATAGCTGGAACATTACAACCAAATCCCACAATCATTGGCACAAATGACTTTCCTGGTAAGCCAATCATACGCATAAATCTATCCATAACGAAAGCGGCCCTTGCCATGTACCCTGAGTCTTCCAATGCTGATAAAAACATAAACAAGAATCCAATAATAGGTATAAATGAAGCTACTACCTGAATACCCCCGCCAACGCCTTGAGTAATTAATACAACCAACCATTCAGGCAAATCTATCCCCGTAAGCACTAGCCTTAAACCATCCACTAAAAGCGCGCCCACAGATTGATCAAAAAAATCAACAAAAGCAGTACCAATATTTATCGTAAACATAAACATGGCATACATAACCAGAAGAAATACTGGAATACCTAAATAGCGATTTAATACAATGTGATCTATTTTTTCTGTCGTGTGTCTGCTAACTTCATTGATTCTACATACAGATTTCTGTATCAAACCATTAACGAATCCATAACGTGCATCTGCAGCCAGAATATCAATCTCATCCTCTGTTTCAAGCTCAACTTTGCGCTGCAATTGAGTAACAATGGATATATATGTACTACCGGCATATTGTTTGGCAAGAGTATCGTCTTCTAATAACCTTAGTGCTAACCAGCGTAAGTCACAACGGTACCGAGCAGCAATGCTTATTAAATCAGGCGCCATTGCACTGATAGCCTTTTCCAATGCATCTGCGTACATGATATGTGCAGATGGAATTGGGTTAGAGTTAGCAGCGTTATTAACTTGCGTTTTTAAAAGACTAATACCTTCTTTAGTAGAGGCTACAATTGGAATAACAGGACAGCCCAACTGTTCCGCTAGAAACTCACAATCAATTTTTACGCCACGTTGCTTCACAGTATCCATCATATTAAGTACCAATATCATGGGTACCCGCATTTCTATAAGCTGTGAAGTTAAATATAAGTTTCGCTCAATATTTGAAGCATCTACAATATTGATTATTAAATCTGCTTCTCTAGATGCTACATAATCTCTGGCAACTTTTTCATCCAATGAAACTTGATCATCGGCAGCCTCTAAAGAATACGTACCTGGTAAATCAACTAATTTGATTAGTTTTCCAGCATGAGAATATTCACCAGTTTTTTTCTCAACAGTCACACCCGGCCAATTACCCACATGTTGCTTAGAACCAGTAAGAACATTAAAAAGGGTTGTCTTACCACAATTAGGATTACCAACTAAGCCAACTGTAAAATCAGTTTTCATCACAATTTCTCTATTAATAATACTGCCGCCTCATCTTTACGTAATGTTAAAGAAAATCCACGCAGCTTAATCTCAACAGGATCCCCCATCGGCGCAAAGCGAGTGACGCTAAACTCAGTCCCTGGCGTCAAACCCATTGCAAGTAAACGTTTACGATAAGCTTTACCCGCTTGTTCAAAGCCGACTATCTTACCCAAATCACCTACTGTTAAATGCTTTAAACTCATTGCCATATAATTAACCTGATATTAAAGCGATTAGGAGAAATAATAAGACAGACAATGGTGGTAATCAATAATCATTCTCATTACAGCGAATATAACATAAAATTATGTTCTATCAAAACAAGTTGACGTGAAAATAAGATTATGTTCACAAGAGAGTATGTGATGTTATCAAAATCACTATTATTAAAAAAATCAAGGGGAATACTGATACTTACGAAGAATAGATTTGCTTGAACGATACTTTATATCGGTATAAATTTTTTAAAGTTCAATGCTTGATGAGTAACAACTAATTGAAAAAAAAAGGGGGGGGGCAGAAAATAATTACATTCATGAAGTTACCTTACCTAAGATGACACATAATCAAAGTTATGTGTCAGTTATTAGGATAAATCCGGTACAAAATACTTTTGGCACTGTCAAATAATTAATCTGTTATTTCAGATTTGTGACTAGCTGAATCAACTCTATCCCGCAACTCTTTGCCCGGCTTAAAATGCGGCACATGCTTTTCAGCCAAAGCTACCGCTTCTCCCGTTTTAGGATTGCGACCCATACGTTGAGGACGCTTATGTAAAGAAAAACTACCAAAACCTCTAATCTCTATTCTAGAGCCGGTAGATAATGCTTGATTCATTCTTTCAATGATACATTTTACAGCAAATTCGACATCTTTTACCGCTAGATGTGGTTGCTTTTTCGCAAGCTCTTCAATTAATTCTGATTTTGTCACATTCTATCCTGTGAGAAAGAAAAATCAGAGGGCGCTTTATAACATGCCCTCCCTCATTGCCTTTATTTTTCCATTTGCTTAAATATGTCAGCAAATGTAGGCGTACCAACTGATTGTTGAGAGTGATCCTTAATAGTATGCGCCTCTTCTTCTTGATCTTTTGCTTTTATTGATAATGAAATTGACTTGCTTTTCTTATCTACACCAATAAATTTAGCTTCAAGTGTATCGCCTTCTTTTAACAATGTACGAGCATCTTCAACTCGATCTCGCTGAATTTCTGAAGCTCGTAAATAGCCTTCAACATTGTCTGCTAAAACAATAATAGCCCCTTTAGCATCGACCTCTTTAATAATTCCTTTTACCAAACTTCCTTTCTCATGAGTTGCTAAAAAGTTTTGGAATGGATCCTGCTCAAGCTGCTTGATGCCTAATGAAATTCGTTCACGTTCAGAGTCAACTGCTAAAATAACTGTTTCAAGCTCATCACCTTTTTTGAATTCACGAACAGATGCTTCGCCTTCTTCTGCCCAAGAAATATCGGACATATGAACCAAGCCATCTATGCCGCCATCAAGACCAATGAAAATACCAAAATCAGTAATTGATTTAATTTTTCCTGAGATCTTATCGCCTTTATTGTGTGTTGCAGCAAACTCATCCCATGGATTGGTTTTGCACTGCTTCATACCCAATGAAATACGACGACGATCTTCATCAATTTCCAAAACCATTACTTCAACTTCGTCACCTAATTGAACGAGTTTAGATGGATTAACATTTTTGTTTGTCCAGTCCATTTCTGAAACATGAACCAAACCTTCAACGCCTTCTTCAATTTCAACAAAACAACCATAATCCGTTAAATTGTTTACTTTACCAAATACACGTGTGCCTGCAGGGTATCGACGAGCTATATTTTGCCATGGATCTTCACCCATTTGCTTCATTCCCAATGAAACACGGTTTTTATCTTTGTCATATTTCAAGACTTTAACTTTAATTTCTTGACCTATTTCAACACATTCAGATGGGTGACGAACTCTGCGCCATGCCATATCAGTAATATGTAACAATCCATCTATACCGCCTAGATCAATAAATGCGCCGTAATCGGTCAGGTTTTTAACAACGCCTGTTACAACCGCACCTTCTTCTAGTGTTTTTAGTAACTCTTCTCTTTCTGCACTGTATTCTTTTTCTACTACTGCGCGACGTGAAAGAACAACGTTATTACGTTTTTGATCTATTTTAATAACCTTGAATTCAAGATCACGATTCTCAAGGAATGTCGTATCTCTAATTGGGCGAACATCAACCAATGAACCTGGCAAAAAGGCACGGAGCGCACCAACTGACACAGTGAAACCACCACGCACTTTACCAGTAATAACACCAATAATAGTCGCTTCTTTTTCAAAAGCAGTTTCAAGTTCAAACCAAGCTTTGTTTTTCTTTGCTTTATCCCGAGAAAGTAAAGTAGCTCCCAAGCCGTCTTCGAATAAATCTAGGGCGACTTCAACTTCATCTCCAATTGATACTTCTAATTCGCCATTATTATTTAAGAACTGCCATTTTGGAATGACGCCTTCCGACTTAGAATGTGTACTAACGATAACCATATCATTTTCGATATCGATTACTGTACCAACTAACATGGCACCAGGGGTCATTTTAGTCCTGGTTAAACTTTCTTCGAGTAATGCAGCAAAGCTTTCGCTCATTTTATTTTCCCAAGCTTGTCGAAACTCGAACAAACCTTTTCTTTATCAAAGTTAAAAAAAACCACATCTATAAATGATGTAGCCAGTCAATAATCCTTATTGGATTAAATTTAATACTTCTTCAACCACCTCATCTATAGTCATGTCTGAAGAATCAATATACAGAGCAGTGTTTGACATTGCTAAAGGAGCGATCTCACGCTCCATATCTCGACGATCTCTCGCTTCTATGTCTTTTTTTATCTGCACAAGGTTAGCATCAATTTCTTTTCCTATCAACTGTTTATATCTTCTCTCAGCTCTTTTTAAAGAGCTAGCAGTTAAGAACACTTTATTTTCAGCCTCTGGAAATACAACCGTACCCATATCACGACCATCAGCTACTAATCCAGGCAATCGCTTAAAATCCTGCTGCTTTTGCAATAATACTTGCCTAACATCTGCTAGAGTTGCAATCTGAGAAGCAATACTGCCGGTACTCTCAAGATTTAATTGATTAGTAATATTCTCTCCATTGAGCTTAACGATTAACTCATCCCCGCATTCAAACTCCAGCTCCATATCGTGTGCAATTTTAACAATATCATTGATATTTGTTAAATCGATATAAGCCTTTTGCAATGCTATCGCTAATGAACGATAAATCGAACCGCTATCCAGATAATGCCAGCCCAATTTCTTAGCTACCAACCGACTCACCGTGCCCTTACCAGCGCCGCTTGGCCCATCAATTGTTAGAACTGGAGTGTGCACTAGGATTCCTCACAAATCAAATCCAAACCCAATCGCTTAACCAAACTTTTAAACTCAGGAAAAGAAGTATTCACATTTGCACAATCAAGAACTGTAATAGGTGCATTCGCCCGTAATCCTGCAATTGAAAAAGACATTGCTATTCGATGATCACCATGTGAGCTAACAACACCACCGCCTATACCTCCACCTTGAATAATCATGCCGTCAGCCGTTGGCTGCGCATCAACACCTAAAATTTGCAAACCATCTGCCATCACCTGAATGCGGTCTGACTCTTTGACTCTAAGCTCTTCAGCCCCACTTAATCTCGTCTGTCCACTTGCACAAGCGGCGGCCACAAACAATACCGGAAATTCATCAATAGCCAATGGCACCAATTCTTCTGGTATATCTATACCGTTAAGCGGACTATATACAACATGTAAATCAGCAACCGGCTCTCCTCCAACCACACGCTCGTTAAGTACTTCAATATTAGCACCCATTAATCTGAGAATATCAATAACACCAGTACGCGTTGGATTAATCCCAACATGCTTTAATAATAAATCAGAACCTGGTGCAATAGACGCACCCACTAAAAAGAATGCCGCCGAGGATATGTCACTCGGCACGTCAATATCAGTTGCGGTCAAGTGACCATTGGCACTAATAGTCACTTTACTGCCTTGGCGAGTAACTGGATAAGAAAATCCCGAAAGCATACGCTCAGTATGATCACGTGTTGGCGCAGGTTCAGTAACACTAGTCTCCCCTTCAGCATACATTCCTGCCAGTAACAAACAGGATTTGACTTGAGCACTTGCCATTGGCATCACATAATCTATACTCTTCAATCGACCTGCTTGACCAGTGATGTATAGTGGCGCAGTCCCTTTATCAGTTGTTCTTATTTGTGCACCCATCGCTGCTAATGGCTCTGTAACTCGCTTCATTGGTCTGCCAGATAAAGACTTATCACCAGTCAAAACAGAATTAAACGACTGCCCAGCCAATAATCCACTTAATAACCGCATAGATGTTCCTGAATTACCTAAGTACAATTCGTTTTTTGGTTCTTTTAACCCTTGCTTACCAACACCATGAATCGTTAAACAACCATCAACCGGCCCCTCAATCTCAACACCCATATCACGAAATGCCTGCAAGGTAGCCAAGGCATCTTCAGCCTCAAGAAAACCTTTAACATGCGTAATACCATGCGCTAATGAGCCTAACATAATCGACCGGTGTGACATCGATTTATCGCCAGGCACTCGTGCTTCACCCTGCAAACTGCCACCTGGCTGAACTTGAAATGTTATTGATTTTGACATATTTCCTTCAAACTGATTAAGAAAGCGTTGCCTCGCAGTATTGGCATACGCAAAAATTGCTAAAAGTTGCTGATCTTCATCATTCTCGAGCAAGCACTGTATTTTATCCAGTTGCATCCTTGTTTGTTGAATCAAAGGAATTATTTCGCTTTTATTGGCTATACAAATATCTCGCCACATTGCCGGATCGCTGGATGCAATCCTTGTGAAATCTCTAAAACCGCCTGCCGCATACTTAAAGATTTCACTTTGTTCATCTTTATGACCCAGCATATCCACTAAAGCAAAAGCCAATATATGAGGCAAATGACTAGTTGCTGCCAAAACCGCATCATGCCGAGTGACATCCATTATTGATACTACCGAACCACAAACCTCCCAAAAATCCTGAATTTTATTTTTACTGTCTATTTGGGTATTTTTGAGCGGGGTAATTATAAGGCGTCTATTTATGAATAAATCATATAAAGATGCTTCTACTCCACTTTGTTCAGCACCAGCAATGGGGTGAGCTGGAATAAAATTATCCGGCACCTTACCAAAAACCCGCTCGGCTGCTTTTATGACACTCAACTTTGTGCTGCCAACATCGGTATAAATTATATTTTCAGACCAATATGGCTTAAGTAATGCAAATATGTTTTCGATTGCAGCAACTGGCGTAGCTATAACTACACAATCCACTCCTTGTAGTGCTGCTTCTATCTGTAAATAATAATCGTCAATAACTCCTAGCCGCTTTGCAGTCTCCAAATTCCGAACATCCTCCAAGCGCCCATAACCAACAATA
>CAJAHC010000253.1 GCA_903939355.1 uncultured Methylococcaceae bacterium
AGCAAACAGAGCAAGATGATGGAAAAAACTTACCAATCCATTACCAATTTTTTGTATGAATAAAGTTTTGTCTTTCATCTTATACTCTTTAAATATTTTTTTATTAGCCAAAAACTTCTATTTCTCATTCCTCAGGATCATCATGAATCTCCAACCATAACCCATTGACGATTCCCAATAAACACGCCAAACTAACTCCCAAAATCCAATTGAAATACCACATTTTTTTTCCTTAATATAATACGTTTCTATTATTCTCAATATCTTCAACTGTCACTTTTCCACGCATGACACGGTAAACCCATATCGTATATCCAATCACTACCGGCATCATAAAAACGGTAACAAAGAGCAACAAATGTAAGGCGTAATAACTGGCACTTGCATCCCATAGTGTTAAGCTATTTGATGGGGCAATAATAGATGGCATAATAAAAGGAAACATTGACCCAGCGGCTGTTAATATCGTGCAGATAACAACCAAACTGCTGGTTAAAAAAGCAAGCCCAGTATAACGTTTAGCCGATAAATAAAGAACCAAAGCTGTTCCTAAGATTGCCATCATGGGCGATAAAATTAATCCTGGATATTTGCTGTAATTTGTCATCCATAAACCGTTTTCTTTAATGACCAATTTTGCTAATAAATTATTCACAGCATTCGTATCAACAGCTGAGCTAATACGATAACCATCCAGACCGATTGCCACCCAAATACCCGCAATAATGAAACTCATCAAAAAAACCAAGCTACTCCAAAGAATGACTCTTCTGGCGCGCTCAGCTAATATAGCCTCTGTACGCAAGTGTAAAAATACGGCTCCGTGCAAACAAAATAAACTAACACCCACTATAACGGTAAGCAAAGCAAAAGGCTGAAATAGATCTAAAAAATGACCGGTATAATGTGATCGGAAATCATTATCAAATTTAAAAGGAAGTCCTATCATTAAATTGCCTGCGGCAAGGCTTAGCACGACTGCCGGAACAAAACCACCGAAAAACAAAGCCCAATCCCACGTTGAACGCCAACGTGCATTGGTCAGCTTACTACGATAATCAAAACCGACCGGACGCAAAAACAGCCCGAACAGTAAAATTAACATGCCTATATACAAGCCTGAAAATAAAGTGGCGTAGACAAGAGACCATGCGCCGAATGAAATACCCCCCAAAGTAATCAACCAAGTTTGGTTACCTTCCCATGTTGGCCCAATCGCATTTAACATCACTCGACGTTCATCGTCAGTCTTACCCAGAAACGGCAATAACATACCAATTCCCAAATCAAAACCGTCCATAACGGCAAAACCTGAAACAAGAAACAGCAGTATAACCCACCAAATTAAGCGCAGCGTCTCGTAGTCAAACATGGATCAACCCTCCTGCTCAAAATGATAGCGTCCAGTATGTAAACTACTGGGACCTAGTCGCACATATTTGATCATTAAAAAAAGTTCAATAATCAATAGCACTGTGTAGAAAATAAAAAAACCTGCCAAACTCAGATATAGCTGACCGACATCAACGCTAGATACGCTTAGGTGAGTAGGTAAAATATTGGCGATAGTCCAAGGTTGACGGCCGTATTCTGCAACTACCCAACCCAGTTCGTTAGCAATCCATGGTAAAGGCATTCCATAGAACGCCAAGCGCAATAACCATCGTTTCTGATGAGCTGTGCGTTTAGCCGTGTAATAAAAGGCCACTACGAAAATAAACAACATAATAACGCCACTTAATACCATGCCACGAAATGACCAAAACATAGGGGCAACTTTAGGTATGGCTTCTCGCGCAGCTAAGTCGATTTGTTCTGGACTGGCGTCAATCACTTTATCGGTATATTTTTTTAATAACAAGCCATGTCCTAAATCATCCTTGTGTGCTTCAAAAGCTAATTTGGCAACTTGATTATTCTTATCCTCTCGTAATAATTGCAAGTTGCCATAGGCAATCATGCCACTTTTAATAAACTTGCGTTTACGCTCAACAAGATCTTTGATCCCTTCAACTTTTTCATCAATAGAGCGAGTGGCAATAATTCCCAATAACCATGGAAGTTCAAAAGAATTTTCGTTGGCCATGGTTTCTTCGTTAGGAAAAGCAAATAGAGTAAAAGGCGCAGGTGCCTCTTCAGTGTTCCATTCTGCTTCGATAGTTGCCAACTTGGCTTTTTGTACCTCGCCAACGGTATAACCGCTTTCATCACCTAACAGCATGACAGCCAGCACGGATGCCAAGCCAAAGCCTGTCGCAATTCTGAATGATCGTCTGGCAAAAGGGATATCCCTATTTTTTAATAAAAAATAGGCGCTGATACCCAGTACAAACATTGATCCAGTGACATAGCCACCCGCTACCGTATGGACAAACTTAACCCCAGCGACAGGATTAAAAAATAATTCTTCAATGCTGGTTAACTCCATGCGCATCGTATCGTAGTTAAATTCAGCACCAACAGGATGTTGCATCCAAGCATTGGCAATCAATATCCATAATGCTGATAAACTGGTACCAATAGCCAATAGCCAAGTAACTATAAGATGTTGTAATTTACTCAATCGATCCCAACCAAAGAAAAACAATCCGACGAAAGTTGATTCAAGAAAAAAAGCCACCATTCCTTCTATGCCAAGAAGTGGACCAAATACATCTCCGACATAGTAAGAATAATAAGCCCAATTTGTTCCAAATTGGAACTCCAGAGTGAGCCCTGTAGTAACCCCCATAGCGAAATTGATACCGAATAATTTGCCCCAGTATTTTGTCATATCCTTATAAATAAGCTTACCTGTCATAAGGTACAAGGATTCCATAATAGCCAATAGAAATGACAATCCCAATGTCAGTGGCACAAACAGGAAGTGATATAACGCTGTTACTGCAAATTGAAGTCTGGATAAATCCACGATCTCGTCAGATATCATAGTAAGTGCTCTTTTTTTTATTTAGTCGTGTTAATAGCAGGATGTTCACCTAAAAGTTTATCGCCGATAATAGTACTATCGATGGGTTGTTTATGTCCGGCAAAAAACATCCACCAGACAACACCTAACAATAAAAACTTAGTCAATAATGCGATGCTTATTTCCCAGCCATATGATGATTTTTTAAGTTTCATGTAGGTACATTATTAATATTTTATATACATGAGCGATGTATTTTTTATTTTTAATCCCAATCAATTCATCATTTTTTTCTACTGAGAAACAAAGCGAGTCCGACTACAGTCAAAAAAATACCCGGCACTACAAAAAAACTGCTCTGTGATTGTTCCCAGTTTTCAGTGCCTCTTCGTAAAGTGGCATCTTTAGATTCGTCATAAGTGAGTTTTTTTTGCACTTTATTGATCGAGCTATCAATAGCCAAGGCCGCAGAAGCAGGAACCACTAATAACAACAGACTAATGATTGAGGTTAAAATTATTTTTTTATTCATCTACGGCCTCCAAATAAATCAATCTCTCTATTATTCATTAAGAAAAAAGAGAAATTGAACTTGCCCTTCTAACAAAATTTAAACGCCATGCCTTGTCTAAAACTGGCATTAAAACTCAAAATCATCTTTGACGATGTAAAACATTAAACACAAAGAAACCAATGAACAGTGTCACTACAAATACGTAGCTCCCTAACAATCCAGACGTTAAGCCAAGCAATGCAGGTCCCGGACATAAGCCGGACAACCCCCAACCTATGCCAAATAGAGCTGAGCCGATGATCAATTTAGCATCAATCTTAGCTTTTGGAATGATCGAGCCTTTAGGTTCGTTATTCGCATTTTTCTTTCGATAAAGATTAATTATTTGTCGCAGGAAACTGTAAGTTATTAAGGCACCTGCCATCACTAAAGCCAGCGTAGGATCCCACTGTCCAGCGACATCCAAAAAAGCGAGCACCTTAACCGGATTTATCATTTGGCCTAGAATTAAACCCAGTCCAAATATAAAACCGCTGGCACATGCTGAAATATTAAGCTTCATAAATAACCTTTACACAACATGACGAACTAAAAATACGGTGATACCAGCAGTGCTCATAAAAACAAGTGTCGCAACAATCGACCGCCCTGACAATCGTGCAATACCACAAATACCGTGACCACTCGTACAGCCCCCACCCAAGCGTGTGCCATAGCCGACTAAGAGGCCTGAAATGGCAAGTACTATTAATGACGTATCAATCTGCACGTCAATACTGCCGCCAAAAAGTTTCCATAAGGAAGGGCTTAAAACAAGGCCTATTAAAAACCATAAACGCCAACCAGTTTCATCTTGCCACGGAGGTAATATTCCAGCAGCGATACCAGAAATACCCGCGACACGGTTATTAAAAAACAACAATACCGCTGCAGCAAGACCAATCAGAATACCACCACCGAATGCTGATAAAACCGTTATGTAAGTCATTTATTCACGCCCGTTTTAGTCTTCTTTTATAAGATTTTGTACATAAGATGCTTTATGTGGAATATCAATTCGATAACCCTTAAGCATTAGATGCCAGTACATCCAAGGGAAGCCTATTTTTTTACCTAGCCACCAAATAAAGCGATTTTTTCGTGGGTCCAGTAACGGGAATGAAGGCGTTACTTTGCCACCATAACCAAACTCAGCCAACATCACTGTGCTCAGCGATGTTGTCAACGGACATGAACCATAACCATCATAACTTTCATTAAGGGATTGTTGATTCATTAAATTAAGAATGTTATCCACTAAAATGGGTACTTGTTTACGCACTGCAGCTGCTGTTTTGGCATTGGGTGTTGAACCGGCATCACCTAATCCAAAGATGTTTGGATATTTATTATGTTGCAAGGTTTTATCATTTAAATCCACCCAGCCTCCGGCATTAGCCAAAGGGCTTTTCTTGATAAAATCAGGTGCACTTTGTGATGGAGTAACATGGATCATATCAAAAGACTTAGTGACTTGATGCTTGATACCTTCATGATCAGTGGTTTCAAAAGTAGCTAATTTCGCAGGACCATCAATAGCGATCAGATTGGTATTGAAATTAGTCTTAATACCATACTCACTCACTACTTTTTTTAATGCTTCAGCAAAAAAAGGAATCCCAAACAAAGCGGGGCCGGCATTAAAAAATTCAATATCAATGTCAGCCAAAGATTTTTTCTTACGAAATCGATCTGCCGCCAAATACATTATTTTTTGTGGTGCACCGGCACACTTAATAGGCATGGGAGGCTGGGTAAATAATGCAACTCCCGACGTGAAAGTTTTTATACATTCCCAAGTATATTCGCAGGTATCAGGTGCATAATTACTACATACATTATTTTTACCTAAAGTTTCCTTTAAGCCGTCAATTTTATCCCAATCAAGCTGCAAACCTGGACAAACCACCAGATAATCATAACTTAGTTGCTCTCCAGTCCTTAAAGTTACTGTATTTTCATCAGGCTGAAAAGTATCGGCATATTCCTTAATCCATTCAACCGTTGGATTGATCAGATCAGCTTCATTGCGAGTCGCTTGCTTTAAGGTATAGGCACCACCCCCAACAATAGTGAAGCCTGGTTGATAGTAATGTTTTTCAGATGGCTCGATAATCGCAATGTCTATATCGCGATTTTGACGGCGCATATTGTTGGCTACGGAAACACCTGCAGCGCCTCCTCCTACGATTAATAAAGTATGGTGTTTCATAAAACTCTCTGGTGTTGGGTTGTTATTATTATGTTTCTAAATACGAACTATCTTTCTTTAAAAAAATTATGTATCACTCGCAAATTCTATTAGCTTTCTTTTTGCCAAGCTTCAAAGCCACCCGCTATAGATAACACATTGTTATACCCCAAGTTCTGAAGTGTTACTGCTGCAAGTGCAGCGCGCCCTCCTGTGCGACAATAGATCAGTACGGCTTTTGACTTATCAGTTAACTCAGGTGTCTGGCCTATTTTAAATTCTATGACGCCTCTAGGTAATAGCAAAGCCTTATCTAAATGTCCGGCCACATACTCACTCTCTTCACGAACATCTACAACAGTAATGTTGCCCTGCTTAATCAATTCCTTGGCAACACCTATATTCACTTCTGTAATTTGTGTTTTAGCAAAATTCACCATATCTTGACTTGTGCTGGCATGCTGAATAGGGCCCTTTAGCTCTCTCAGGACTATAGCATCCTGACGCTCTTTTTCATCTAAACCACAATATCTATTGGCAGGAACAGCCTCATCAATTAATCGAGGCTTGGGCAAATTAAGATTATTCATAATCTCTATAAATTCATCTCTGGTTTTACCTACAAGACGAGCATTGGTGGTACGCTCTTGGATAATACTACTGACCCAATGCTCGTGATAATCGTGTCCCGGATATACCAATGTTTCATCAGGCAAGGTAAATAACCGTTGAGTAAT
>CAJAHC010000254.1 GCA_903939355.1 uncultured Methylococcaceae bacterium
GCTCTGCTGACCCTTCAAACAACCTGCCACATCCCATAGCAAACAAGGTATCTCCACAAAACAAAGCCTCATCTTTGGCAAAATAATACACAATATGACCAATAGTATGACCTGGGGTGGCAATAACACTAGCTTTATGTTCCCCCAAGGAAACAAAATCTCCTTCCCTAACACCTCTGTCAATACCAGGAATCCGATCAACATCCAACTGCGCTGCAATAATATTACAACCAGTTTTCTCCTTTAATTCGAGATTACCGCCGACATGATCCCAATGATGATGAGTATTCAGAATGTAAGTAAGTCGCCAGCCTTTTTTAGCCAGCAAATCCAAAACAGGTTGCGCAATAGCAGGGTCAACAACGGCAGTTTCTCCCGATGTCGCATCATTAAGTAGATAAATATAATTATCAGTTAAAACGGGGATTTGTATAATTTCCAACATATTTTTGTATGATCAGAAAGAACTCTAAACTGGGGCAAGAAAACTTATCTAACTTATTTAACCAAACTTAACAACACACCAGCAGCTACAGCAGAGCCGATTACACCGGCTACATTTGGACCCATGGCATGCATTAACAGAAAATTATGCGGATTGCTTTCCAGTCCAATTTTATTGGCAACTCTTGCTGCCATTGGCACTGCCGATACACCTGCTGCGCCTATCAATGGATTGATTGGTGTATCACTGAACTTATTCATTACTTTTGCCATAATAACACCAGAGGCTGTACCAATAGCAAATGCAACTGCCCCCAATGCCAGAATTCCCAACGTTTCTATTTGCAAAAAGGCATGAGCACTTAATTTTGAACCTACTGCTAGCCCCAAGAAAATGGTAACAATATTAATGAGTTCATTTTGTGCAGTTTGACTTAAACGGTCAACAACACCACACGCATTCATTAAATTACCCAATGCAAACATCCCTATCAAAGGTGTTGCTGATGGCAATAATAAAATAGACAATAACAATAACATCAAAGGAAATATTATTTTTTCAGTTCTGCTGACTGGGCGCATTTGCTGCATTTCAATTTTGCGTTCATCTTCAGTAGTTAATGCTCGCATAATAGGCGGCTGAATTAAAGGCACTAACGCCATATACGAATAAGCCGCTACAGCAATAGCACCCAGCAAATCTGGCGCAAGTTTTGATGCTACATAAATAGCCGTAGGTCCATCGGCCCCTCCGATAATACCAATTGCAGCTGCATCTTTTAAACTAAATTCCAATCCAGGTATAACATTAAGAGCCAAAGCCCCCAGTAAGGATGCAAAAATACCAAATTGTGCAGCAGCACCTAAAAGCAATGTTTTTGGATTGGCGAGCATAGGGCCAAAATCGGTCATGGCACCAACACCCATAAAAATAAGTAACGGAAACATCCCGGTCTTAATACCAAAATAAAGATAGTACAAAAGCCCACCTTCTTCTGCAATACCTGCAACAGGAATATTACTAAGAATAGCGCCAAAGCCTATCGGCAATAATAGTAAGGGCTCAAACCCTTTTTTAATGGCCAGAAACAGTAACAAAAACCCAACCAGCATCATAAAAGCTTGTCCACCGGTAAAATTATATAAACCGGTACTGTGCCAAAGTGAAAGCAGATTTTCCATAAAGTGTCTCTTGTATTATCCGTGATTACAAAGAAATCAATGCATTACCGCCGGCAACAGCGCCACCTTCTTTTATGTGAACAGCTGTAACGATACCAGAAAACTTAGATCGCACTTCTGTTTCCATTTTCATGGCTTCCATAATAACAACAACCTCACCCTCCTCAACGTTACTTCCTACATCTACGAGTATTTTTAATATATTCCCGGCCATTGGTGCATAAACAACAGACCCACTACTTTCAAGAACTACATGGCTTTGCTCCGTAACAATGGGCTGGATAGCCAATGCCGCTCCAACGGGACCAACTGTTACATTGAAGTTTCTACCATCGACATTTACCGTATAAGTTTCGGGTACCCCATCAATAACCGATGATTTAACTGTTTTGTTTGCCATCATAAAAGCGCTTGCATTTGGCGCAGCTTCAAATGCCTCAGGATTTCCACGATTGACCAGAAATTTCCAGCCAACTTGAGCAAACATACCATTGATCAAGGCATCCTCTTCAATATTTTTGGCTAACTTTACGCCTTCAACTTCAGCTTTTTTTAGTACCTCTGAAATTAGTTTATCCATTTCCGGTTCTATTAAATCAGCCGGACGACAGGTTATTTGTTGTGCACCAGCAAGAACCCTATCTTGTAATTGCTTATTTACTGGTGCAGGGGTTGCGCCGTATTCACCTTTCAATACCCCAGCAGTTTCCTTGGCTATAGTTTTATATCGTTCGCCACTCAAGACATTCATAACCGCTTGGGTACCTACGATTTGTGAAGTTGGAGTAACCAGTGGAATAAATCCCAAGTCCTCACGTACACGAGGTATTTCTTGCATGACTTCATCAAACTTCTCGGAAGCCCCCTGCTCTTTCAACTGACTTTCCATATTAGTCAGCATCCCGCCCGGTACTTGAGAAATCAAGATACGTCCATCTACACCCCTAAGGCTACCTTCATATTGAGCATATTTTTTACGAATACCCCTAAAGTAATGTGCGATTTCTTCCAGTTTAACCAAATCCAGGCCTGTCGCTCGCTCAGTACCTTCAAGACTTGCAACAATGGTTTCGGTAGCACTATGCCCATAGGTCATACTGAGTGAGGAAATTGCTGTATCAACATTATCGACACCTGCTTCAACGGCTTTAATAATAGTTCCGACACTTAAACCGGTTGTCGCATGGCAATGCAAATGTACAGGTATTTTAGTGCTTTTTTTCAACCGGCTAATCAACTCAAACGCATCATAAGGCTTAAGCAAACCAGCCATATCTTTAATACAAATAGAATGGGCGCCCATATCTTCAATTTGTTTGCCCAGAGTCACCCAGGAGTCCAGATTGTGAACCGGACTGGTGGTATAAGAAATAGTTCCTTGAGCATGAGCATCTGTATTGAGTACGGCTTTCACAGCATGCTCAATATTTCGCATGTCATTCATGGCATCGAATATTCGGAAAACATTAATGCCGTTGACAGCGCAACGCTCAACAAACTTATCAACTACATCGTCAGCATAATGTCTATAGCCTAAAATATTTTGCCCTCTGAGGAGCATTTGCTGTGGTGTCTTAGGCATTGCTGCTTTTAAAGAACGCAATCTGTCCCAAGGATCCTCACCCAAGTAACGAATACACGCATCAAAAGTAGCACCACCCCATGACTCAATCGACCAGTAACCTATCTGGTCTATTTTTTCACAAATAGGCAACATGTCTTCTATTCGTAAACGAGTGGCTAAGATCGATTGATGAGCATCTCTTAACACTACCTCAGTGATGCTTAAAGGCTTTATTTTATCTTTGGCCATTCTAAATATTTCTCCAGGAATTTTTTCGTTTTTAATCAGTTACTGATTACTTTAACTCATGCGTGTTAAATAATTAATACCGGTTAAATCTCACAGGCAAAAAACCAAAAACCATTACCTTTGTTTATGTTTATTGCTTGTGTCTATATTGATGTACTGCCGCTGAAATTGCCGCAATAATAGTTTTATCAATCCCACCAGGTACCGCAGGCATTATTCCCATCACGGGCATATCTGGAAAAAACCGCTGAACCAATGATGACATTAAATTGATAGCACCTACCAGCATAGTTAAAAACAGAAACACGATGCCCATACCGGCAAACATTAATTCAACACCATTACTCATCATTTCTGTCATATCACCATCCATTTTGTATCTACTATAAATACCGATCACTAATGCACATTATCCATAAAACCAAGCACCTAAACAAACAAAAGATAACTATCACCTTGGTTTTAGGCTCACCATTGATTGATAAAGCTTTTTTCACTTATTTTGCACAGACCATACATACCTTAATGATGTTCATACCGAAACAACAATATCAGTTTAATTTGATAATTTTAAAACAATAACTTAACGATTTGAGCAATGTTAATTTGCACTTAGATCACGTAACAATCTAATATTATTACCCAAATCTAAGAATACCACCGATGCCTCCTCATTATTAAATTATTTCAGAACTGCATAGGCATTTTCGTAATTGGGTTCATTAGCCAATTCACTTACAAGCTCGGTATAGATAACATTATCATGCTCATCAAGAATGACAACAGCACGAGCAGTTAAACCTGCTAGGAATGTATTAACCAACTTTACACCATAATCATCGGCAAAATCAGACCGAAACGTTGATAAAGGAATAACTTGTTTTAATCCCTCCACTTCACAAAATCGGCATTGTGCAAAAGGCAAATCAGCTGAGATTACCAATACAACCGCATTATACAAATGTGCTGCTTTTTCGTTAAATGCGCGCGCCGAGGCTGCACAGGTCGGGGTATCCAAACTTGGTACTATATTTAATACCTTTTTTTTTCCTGCAAATGTTGCTAACGACACATCTTCCAACTTGCTATTTACCAGCAAAAAATCGGGCGCTTTGCTACCAACTTTTGGTAATGCGCCCGATGTATGAAGTGGTTTACCTTGAAATGTAATAGTTGCCATAAAAACCTCAATTTCGTTTAACTTATAACCCGCAAAAGAAAAAACAACTATCTCTCACCTTATATCTCTCTTTATTTCTTATTTTTTGCTCGTTTTAGCAAACGCTCTCGCTTCTTGACCTGCCATTCAGTAACCTTCTTTTTTTGTCCATGAAAAGGATTGACTGGCGACTTAAATTCCATACGAATCGGCGTTCCTGACAACTTCAATTTATCACGAAAATAATTCATCAAATAGCGTTTATATGAAAGCGGCAAAGCATCCGTTTGAACGCCATGAATAACCACTATTGGCGGGTTTCGTCCACCTTGATGCGCATATTTTAATTTAATACGACGGGTATTTATTATGGGGGGTTGATGCGCCCCCGTGGCCTCTTTAAGGATTCTGGTCAGCACAGGTGTTGACATATCAATCATCGCCGAATCATATAATTTATGAACAACATCAAACAACTTACCTACACCACTGCCATGTAGCGCTGAAATAGGATGTTTCTCAGCAAAATCGAGAAAAGGCAGCTTTAGATCAAGTTGCCTTTTAATGGTTTCTTTTTGCTCTATATTTAGGCCATCCCATTTATTGAGTCCAATAATCAAAGCCCTTCCAGCTTCCAAAACCAAACCGAGTAAATGCGCATCCTGATCAGCAATACCTTCTCTCGCATCAATCAAATAAATAACTACATTTGCTTGCTCGATTGCTTGTAACGACTTAATAACACTAAACTTTTCGATAGTTTCAGACACTCTCGATCTTCGGCGCATGCCTGCAGTATCAATTAGCGTAAACTTCTTCCCGTTTCTTTCGAAAGGAATATAAATACTGTCTCGAGTGGTTCCAGGCTCATCGAAGACAATTACCCTTTCTTCTCCTAACAATCGATTAACCAACGTTGATTTACCTACATTGGGCCTACCAACTACTGCAATGCCGATACCACCTTTTCCGGCATCCTCAATAACAACTTCCGGTTCGATGGGTAATAGCTGTTTGACTCTATCCAATAACTCCGGTATTCCGCGCCCGTGTGAAGCAGCAATTTGCACGGGCTCACCAAGAGCTAAGGAATAAAAGTCTGATGCAGCTATAGTTGCATCAATTCCATCAACCTTATTGGTAACCAGTAATATCGGTTTATTTAGTTTCCTTAAACTATCGGCAATGACTTTATCAGAAACACTCAATCCTTCACGGGCATCAACGAGAAACAACACCAGATCAGCTTCTTCCAAAGCAACTTGCACTTGTTTTCTGGCAAAACTTTCTATGCCTTCAGCATCATCTGCTATACCTCCGGTATCAACAACCAAACAAGGCCTATCTCCATGTTTTACCCGACCGTACTGACGATCTCTGGTTAAACCAGGGAAATCTGCGACCAAGGCATCCCGGCTTCGGGTTAAATAATTAAACAAGGTGGACTTACCAACATTTGGACGTCCTACCAGGGCTATTACAGGTAACATAATTAAGGTGCTCGAGTTTTTAAAGCGGCAAGAGTGCCATCTTTTGCATAAATATAAACAGTACTATCGACAACAATAGGCTTGGCATCTATTGCACTGTCAGCAACTTTTATACGACCTAATTGCCTACCGTCATCGGCTGACAACCAATGTACGTAACCTTCAAAATCCCCCACTACAACATAGTTGTCATAAATAGTAGGCGCTGTTAATTTTCTTTGATGCAATTCTTTTTGTTTCCATAACGATGCACCCGTTCTCTGTTCTAACTGCCAAACATTGTCAATAGAATCAGAAAAGTATAAGAATCTGTAATCGTTACTTAAACCAGTATTGGAGGAAACTGTCTCATTTCGCCACAACACATCACCATCGGATTCCGAAATAGCTGCAGCACCTCCATGATAACTGGCTATATAAATCACTCCGCCTACTTCAATAGGATCAACATCTAGGTCTACCAGTCTTTCAACTTCAGAACGACCCTTGGGAATGGCGACGCTAGTTTCCCAAACATATTTGCCATTTGTTAAACGCAGAGCCATTAATTTGCCGTTATCGTAACCTTCGATAACATTATCCCCAACGATAACAGGTGCACCAATGCCGCGAACGCTTAACGCAGGTGCATTATGCTCATAACTCCACAATTTTCCGCCATTCTTTTCATTCAGTGCGACAATTTCACCATCAGTAGTCCGAACGATGACTATGCCCTTTGCAATAACCGGCACTGAAAGCACTTCACTGGATACCAATGATTTCCATAGTAAATCACCATTTTCACTATTAAGAGCGACAACTTCTGCATCACTGGTACCTAAAATAACGGTTCCAACTCCTAATCCAGGACCAGCAGAAAAATGTACGCCCAACTCCGCCTTCCAAATCAAGTGGCCATCATTTAAATCTCTGGCCTGTACCAAACCGTTTCTATCTGCAGCCAGTATTTTACCAAAACCAATTGCAGGGATAAGTTTTAAAGATTGCTCATCAGAACCAACCCCAACAGTCTCATCCCAAAGTTTTTCAATTTTAATTTCAGGCGTAAATTCTACTAAAACAGCTGGTGGCTCGGCATTATCCTCACCACCAAGAAAATAACTTGAAATACCCGACACCGCATCATTCATCGAATCCATTGCGGTACAACCCGCCAAACTTAACAAAAAGCAAAACAGGGTAATGTGGCGCATTATTTTGGAATTTCAATGGGTTCAACAGCTACTTTTGCTGGTGCAGTTAAATCATCAATTTTAATTTGAAGTAATGGTGATTTATAGCCATTTTCGAATGCTTTTTGGTATGAGCTTCTGGCTTGATCCAACCGGTCAAGAGCCACATAAAGATCACCTACGAGTTCATCATAATTGCCTGAAAAGCTTGATGATGTCGCAGGATCAATTTCGTTGATTAATTCCAATCCCTTCTCATATTCGCCATTGGCAAGCATCAATCGAACCAATCGAATTTTGGCCACATTGCTTAACTCTTTGTTTGAACCTTTAGCTATCTCTATTAAAATCGACTTAGCTTTATCCAAATCACCTTGCTGAACTTTTAATTTAACCTGTAATAGTCCACTATAAGCGGCATATTCTGTCTTGGGATATTGCTCTTTTATTCGCTCAGCTATTTTCTCCGCGCTGTCCTTTTTAGAAGACACCATGTCTTGGATTAACTGACTATATAAAGCTGATGCCTGCCCGGCCTGTGTCTTTTTATGATCTTGCCAATAATTCCAGCCCAGAATAATTGCAATGCCAGCAACTAAACCGACAATCGTTGATTGTCCATTTTCTTTCCACCATCTTTTTAACGCATCAAGCTGCTCTTCTTCTGTATCGTAAATTTCCACATGCTTTCTCTTATTAAGATTTTAAAAATAAC
>CAJAHC010000255.1 GCA_903939355.1 uncultured Methylococcaceae bacterium
GTGTCCAATGGATTTTTGTTTTTTCATTCGTTTCAAGTTCGGTGGCTATTTTTTCTAGATCATGACCGAAATCTTGAAGTTGTTTTACGCTATATCCGGCTTCTCTCAAGAGTGCTTTCATGCTCAACTCAAAAGAATGGCAAAGCAAATAATAGCGAACCTGCACGGCATTATTCTTTTGGGAAGTTATCAGATTATAAGCCTGAAAGAAATCGTCGGCGAATCTATGCAGACCACGCGAAGAAACTCTATCTTCAGTATGTGGGTTGTTTTTGTTTAGCATTTCTTTTGGAGTTATTATTGAAAACAAATCGCTCTTGCGCTTGAAATGCAATAAAGCGCTTTGAAAAATTATTTTTTTTCATCTGCTCTATACTTATCAAGAACTATTGTTTCATAGGCAAGTTTTGCGAGGCGTGCTAGTTTTTCAAGGCATCTTTCGGCTTGTTCGTCTGTGATGCGCACGCCTGATCTTTTATGGACTAATTTCTTACATTTAACAATCAGCTCCTCTGAAAATTCATTGCCTATCAGCTGTCCTTTGTTTTTCAATTTTTGCATATTATTTTTTCTTTGCCTTTTTTATTGCGCTTGTCTTTTTCGCCCTTTCCTCCTGTTCTAATACTTTGACCGCCAACAAAAAGAATCGTCCTAATTTTTCAAGATAAATTTCTGCTTTATCCTTTGTGATTTTTTTACCACTTCGTTCAAATACCAGTTTTTGGCATTTTTTGATTAGCTCGTTCGGAAACGTGCGCTTTATTTGTTCCATTTTTATCAACAAATTTAACCGAAAAGATTATAATAATTTTCCTTCTACTTTATTTTGTGTCATTTTTGCCAACTGACAAATTTCATCTATTGAAGCATTATTGCTTTGCAAGCTATAAAAATTATTTTCGCCAAGCAGGATATACTCCCAAACCCTACCCATTCTATCTTCTGCGCTTAATCTGTTTATACGACTGAGAAAATCAAGGGTTGCCAGTTGTTTTTGTTTAACATTGGGGTCATTCAAATCTTTGTCCGATTTTGTTTCGATGAAATAAATTTTGTCTGCAGTTTTCACCATAAAATCCGGATAATATAGCGACAAAAATCCATCCATTCTGATATAAATAACATTAGCGAAATTATGGAAATATTCATTAACCTTCATAATCGCTTCAACCCCGGAATCGGCATCCGCATATTCCAGTAAGGCTTTTTCAAATCCTCCTTTGTTTGACGGATATGGCAATCTTTCGTAAATTGTTTTTGTAATTTCCAAAGAATAATTTTCTCGCATCCGCAGTTCTGGCACCTCTGAAAAATATCTTTTCTCTATTTTCGCCTCACTCACTTCAACGGAATTTTGCATTTCAATAATAACCTTGCTGATTTCTTTCACAATATGTTGCGTCACAATCCCATTTTTCATCAGCAATACTTTCCAGTTATTTCCAATAAATGGATCAAATGGTTTTCCAAATAATTTTGTTTTGATATATTGGTCAACAACCTTCACCACTTCGAGATTATTAATCTGCATCACTGGAAAAGTTTTTGTTTTTCGAGCGCTCACATTATCGTATGGGATTACCTGATTCATCCACTATGCCGGCTACGCTTGTATCCGTATATGCCTTCTTCCCCCATAGGAATTTATTGGGATCAAGGGTTTCTTCCAGCGAATGCACTCCAGAATGTCCGTCGGCGAACAGGTAGTTGGCCCTCTTGCTGTGTCTGTCCCATGCCACATAATTCAGGTGGAGCTGGGTGGAGTCGGTCCCGGCCAATGCCTTGGCTGCGGCAACAGTTACTGCGGAAAGATTACGTCCTACCGTTCCTGCAGTTTCAGAATCGTACACGGTTGAGCCGCTGCCATCCCCCACGCCTGATGCGGGCCTATGGGATTTTATTGCAGTCCCGCCGCCGGCGGAAGTTCCCATAAGTCTGGCCTTGCTGTCAGTAAATTCCGCCATCAGAATCTCGTCTGACGGTGCTTTAAGAACCATGTCCTTGATTTGAACCAGATGAGTCAGGGAACTCTTTTTCTTGCGAGGCATGATAAGTTCATTGCAGGTGTAGCTAATTCGCGGCGCCTGGTAGTCAACCCCTGTATCAGTGGTCTGACCATCAGGGGAGGTGACAGCTTCGCCGAATGCGTTAACATTGCCCGTATAACATGTGGGCGCCCATCCACCGTTTTCCATGCTTGGGCATACGAATGCATTTTTGCCTTTCACATAGTCGTGGATAAGACCGCTCCAGTGCATATATGGCTTTGCGTTATTGTCCAGATAATAGTACGCTGTGGGGAAGCAGCCCTGATAGTCCTCCTTGTACAATAGAATCCCCAAGCCCACCTGCTTCTGGTTGCTCAGGCACGCGATGGCCTTGCCTTTTTCACGCGCTTTGCTGAGGGCTGGAAGCAGCATTCCTGCTAAGATTGCTATGATGGCTATGACCACCAATAATTCTATGAGTGTGAACCACGTTTTCCTCCTGATCATTTTCTTTCCCCCTTCTCCTTCATTTGTTCTTTTGTTCTGCGACTTGCTCTGCATTGTCTTCATTCTTTCTTCTCCTTTTTTCGTTTAAATTACTTTCTGCAACTGGCTTCATTATACCACAGGGGGAAACAAAGGCTATA
>CAJAHC010000256.1 GCA_903939355.1 uncultured Methylococcaceae bacterium
AGCGATGGGACATGTTTTGGTTGAACAATAATAATAGCTGTTAGTTAAGAGTGTCTGATTCTCAGGAAACCTAACGTGATGATAGATCGTAGTCATGCTGACAGGTTTGCAAATGAAATGACATTCCGGACAAAACTGTTGCTTACTAGTGATTGATGTAACAGGATTACAGCACTCAGACACTGGTTTATCCTAGGGTCTATTGAACGTTAGAGGCGGCGATAGCACTTGGATAACCGGCATTCGTCGTGGCTTTAATCAAAGCGTCACTATTCGTTTTTTTGCTATCGAAAGTGATTGCCGCTGTTTTGGTATCAAAATCGACAATCACCTGCTGTACACCCTCGACTTCTTGCAACGCTTTTTTGATAGTAATCGGACACAGGGCGCAGGTCATGTTTTGTAACTTCAGTGTTATTGTTTGGGGCTGGATTGATTGTTCAGAATTGACGTTAGCACTGGCTACCGTCACCCATAGGATGCTTGATAACAAACTCAAAATTAATAAACTGGTTTTAATGCTCATATCGATCTCACTCAAGTCATGAAAAGGGGCGCTAACTGGGGAAATAACAGTAGTATTAGAATGAATGCAGAACTCAGCCAGAACATTAATCGTTGACGGTACGTTATATTAGGTAGTGCGCAACTTGCCTTTTCTGCGCAGCGATTAGGTATGATATAAATTTGTCGATATCCGAGTCCTATAAAAAGCAGGCTCAAAAAGATAAAAAATGGACGTAATGGCTCCATAGCCGTCAGCGTACTTACCCATGCCCCACCAATACCTAAAGATAAAAGCACTAAAGGAGCAACACAACACATGGACGCACCAATTGCAGCCATTAAGGCAATCATACCTTGCCATTATGAAGTGCTAATGGATTTGTCGGATTCTGTTTTCATGAGATTCGTTTATATAAAACAAGAAGTATCAAGGTTAAATTTATACTCCGTTGTTGAGAATAGTGTCAAGGAGGGAACGATCCTCTTTTTAAATAGTATTAGAAAAGCCATATAACTCTGCGAATTAAATATTTTACTAACCAATACTGCAAGGTAGGTATAGAGTATTAATTGGTATCTCGAGTTTCATTCAATAGTCTTATTAGGTGAATATCATGTCAAACCAAGCTGATCAAAATGATGAAGAAACCACTACAAGTCCCTTTAAAGCTATGTTGGTAGTTGTCGGCATATTAGGGCTTGTTTTTTCTATCTTTACCTTATTACCGATGTTTTTTACGTTATTATCAGATGGGGACTTTCGCGCACCCGCCGAGATTCATCCTACCGATACGGCAGCAAGAGCCAATAGTCAAAATCATTCAACTAAAGCCTATTTGACTGATAAGTCAGAACCTTTAACAAAAAGTGATGGCAGTAGTCAAGGGGGAAGCCTACTTACAAAAAACCCCTAAAAAGTACTCAAATACACTCCCTATGAATTAACTCATCGGAATTGAATTAAAGATCACTAGGCATTCGATTTATTAGAAAAGATACCTTTTAGGAGACTATCAATGAATCTACTTCAGTTAGTATGTAAAAATGTAAAGAGCTTCCTGTTAATGGCTTTATTAGCGGTTACTCAAATCGCTTCAGCAGAAAAAGAGGGTTGCTGGGCTGATTTCTTTGAACAAGCGCAATATACGGGAAAACATATACGTATTACTGGACCTGCTACGCTCGAGAATTTAGATCAGGTGAATGGAGAGAATTGGAATCGACGAATTCATAGCATTAAAGTCGGCAGCCAAGCGAAAGTGACAGTATTTCAAAATCCCCGATTTGAAACGCCTTTAACTAAAATGGCTAACAATACCTATTTCATGCACTCGTGGGGTATAACAGAGCAGGATATTAAAGAAGATGCCGAGCTAATCTTTAATGAAAATGCCGCCATACAC
>CAJAHC010000257.1 GCA_903939355.1 uncultured Methylococcaceae bacterium
GTATCAGTACAATTTAGTTGATAGTAAAAAATATTCTTGTGTCTCTTGGTTGTTAACGGAACTACCCACGCAATATGTTTGCTGAATTTTTTAACGACCAAAACTGGCCGCTCAAATAATTCATTCTTACCATCTTCTTCGTAACCAATGTTCAAACCGATTGCACACCACCAAATCTCTTTTTCATGAAACACGGCGCAAGGTTTGGAAAAATGAATATTTTTCTTTTCAGTATTCCACTCATCAAAATTTTTCATGCACACCAATCTAGCACAATAACTAAATTAACCTGAATAATGCAATGTGGAAAACCCGCCCGAGGTTCCACCTACTCCTTTACAGGAAAATTCTGCCCATTAATATCTTTCGCTTCGTCTGAGGCTAGGTAAATAATCTTTTCAGCGATTGTCTCTGGCTCTACCAAGTGCCCACCAGGAGCTTCTTTAACGGTCATTTCTACTTCTTCCTTAGGTGCTGTTAACCAATAGCCAGCGTTAGCTGCCCATGGGGAAACAGAGTTGGCACGACCACCAAACTCAGATAATATCTTGGCATAAATCTGTGTGATGTTTATCACTCCAGCCTTAGCCGCTGAATATGATAGAGCGTCAGAACAGCCACTCATTCCGTGTCTCGAGGCAATATTTATCATTATCCCTTTTTGCTGTTTCTGAAATAATTCCACCGCGTATCGCGATACATTCATCATAGATAACAAATTCTGCTCAAGAGACTTAATCCAGACTTTAGTCTTTCCATTCCATTCATCGCCGTCAATATATCTACCAGCGTTATTTACCAACACATCAATTTTACCGAATTTCTTTACTGCAAGATCAATAACCTTTTTTGCTTTTTTATCATTTATTAAATCTACCTTTATCGCCAAACATTTTCGTCCTAATTTTTCCACTTCAGCGACAACCTTACCAGCTCCCGCTTTGTTACTTTTGTAAGTAATGACGACATCAGCGCCTTTCGCAGCAAAAGCTAACGCCGTCGCCGCACCAATGCCGCTTGATCCACCCGTTATTAAAATTATTTTGTTTGTAAACATGTGACAGTAATTATACACCCTCCAACTCTCCCTTCAAAAGCGGTACAATTTGCTTGCGCATAATAAGACCAGTGGGCTTAGCGATATTACCGTTGAATTTTACATTTAATACTTTCTCTAAAATTGCTCTTGTTTCAGCATCTCCTGTAACAAACACATTCATGTTTTCGTCGAGCCCAATTGTCGTCTGAAATACTAAATCCAAACCCATTTCCAATTTTATACTTTCTAGTTCACGAACAATCTCATCACCACGTTCAGTTACTAGTTTCTCTGCTCCGATAATTTCAATCTGGGCGATACCGACTTTCTTTTTACCGATTACAAACCAAGCAAAATCACCGCGCATCCGCTCGGCTAGTTTTGAGCCAGATAGATCAGACTTGGCTGTAAAAAGTTCTTTCCAGAAATTATCATCTAGTCTAGCAACTTTATTTAAATATTCTGCCGCTTTTCTATCACGATCAGTAGTCACGGTACCCTTAAAATTTAGAGTATTAGAAATAATCGCGCCCAAAAGCAGGATTGCTGATTCCTTGGAAATCTCCAC
>CAJAHC010000258.1 GCA_903939355.1 uncultured Methylococcaceae bacterium
CTATCTCTTTTAAGGTTAATTTAAGTTAGAATAAGAGTTGAAGTCGACCTGCATCCCAATTCACAATTTTCCTGAGTCATGATGTCATTGATTATAAATATACAGATTCTTGGATGATAGAGGCACGTAATGAAAGTAGTGGCGTTGTATAGTATTAAAGGTGGTGTTGGGAAAACCTCTAGTGCGGTTAACTTGGCGTATATATCTGCCTGTAAAGGTTTCCGCACTTTGATTTGGGATTTGGATCCGCAAGGCGCCAGCAGTTATTATTTTAGAATCAAACCAAAAATTAAAGGGGGGAGTCGAGATTTAATTGCCGGAAAACGAGAGTTGGATGGTTTGATTAAAGGGACTGATTTTGAAAAGCTGGATTTACTGCCGGCAGATTTTTCGTTTAGAAATCTGGATCTTGTTTTAGACGGCAAAAAAAAGCCAACACGGCAAATTAAGAAATTGCTTAAACCGTTGACTGAAGACTACGATTTTGTTTTTTTGGATTGTCCTCCGAATATCTCCTTACTGTCTGAAGCTGTATTTGAAGCCGCTGATATTTTGTTGTCGCCTATCATTCCTACTACCTTATCTTTAAGGACGCTAGAACAATTAAAGATCTTTATTGAAGATAATAAATTATGTAATCTGGCACTTATTCCCTTTTTTTCAATGGCTGATCGCCGTAAAAACATGCATAAGGATATTATGAGTGAGCTGATTAAGGTTCATCCTGAGATTTTAAACGCGGTGATTCCTTATGCCAGCGACATTGAGCGTATGGGTTTAGAGCGTATGCCTTTGGGGGGATTTATTAATAAAAGTCGATCTATGGATGCTTATAATGAGTTGTGGATAGAGCTAATGGAGCAACTAAAGAATGAATAATGGCTGCAGGTGACGTAAGCTTTCTAACTTACAGTGACATTGAAAAACGCAAATATATTAATTAATATGATCTCAATAATTCAACGGGTAAGCACCGCAAAAGTTACAATCGGCAATCAGAATATTGCATGTATTGATAAGGGGATTGTGGCCTTGGTCGCCATTGAAAGAGAGGATGACCAGAAAGATGCAGAGCGGTTGCTGGAACGCATTCTGAATTATAGAATTTTTGCTGATGGGCATGATCGTATGAATTTGAGTTTACGCGATATTGACGGAGGCCTGTTACTCATTCCACAATTTACCTTAGCTGCAGATACCAACAAAGGTAATCGCCCCAGCTTTATATCGGTGGCATCACCGGAAAAAGGGCGACAATTATTTGCTTATTTGCAAGACGTGGCATTGATAACTTACGCCAATGTTCAATTTGGTCAGTTTGGAGCAGATATGCAGGTATTCCTGATTAATAATGGTCCGGTAACATTTACTCTCAGAACATCAAAAGCGGCTCATTAAGTTGAGCCAGTCGTTTTGATACGTTAAAACTATTTTTTATAATAGTCTTGATTTACTGCTGATCGGTGTATCGAAATAATCTATTGGCCGCTATCATCAACATTAAGTTAATTCAAAATTAATGTGTGTAATTGAGATTAAACATAACATTAACTATTCTCTATATCTGTTACACTTTGAAAGGTAGTTATTGTTCATTTGATTTATCTCGGGACTGTCTCATGCAAAATCAGCAAACATGTACAATCGATGGAAATCAGGCTGCCGCTACGGTTGCTCATAAACTCAATGAAGTGATTGCCATTTATCCGATAACTCCGTCATCTACCATGGGGGAGTGGGCTGATGAATGGTCCTCTCGTGGGCAGGTTAATTTATGGGGTACAGTTCCACAAGTTACTGAAATGCAAAGTGAAGCTGGAGTTGCTGGGGCAATTCACGGTGCCTTGCAAGCAGGTTCTATGGCAACTACTTTTACAGCCTCCCAAGGTTTACTGTTAATGTTGCCAAACATGTATAAAATTGCGGGTGAATTAACGCCAACGGTATTTCATATTGCCGCTCGTTCCTTGGCTTGTCAGGGCTTATCTATTTTTGGTGATCATAGTGATGTCATGTCAGCAAGAATGACCGGTTTTGGTATGTTGTGCTCTAATTCACCCCAAGAAGTTATGGACTTTGCTTTGATTGCTCATGCTGTAACGTTGGAAAGTCGCATTCCCCTGATGCATTTCTTTGATGGCTTTAGAACATCACATGAAATAGCCAAAATTACTCTGTTTGATGACGATGTAATGCGGGCAATGATTAAAGAAGAGTGGGTAACTGCGCATAGAAACCGAGCCTTAACACCAGATAGGCCGATATTGCGTGGTACCGCTCAAAATCCTGATGTGTATTTCCAAGCTAGGGAGTCGGTTAATCCATTTTATCAGGCGATGCCGAGTATCGTGCAGGGTGCGATGAATCGTTTTGCATTGCTCACAGGCCGCTCATACTGTCTGTTTGAGTATCTCGGTTCGGCCGTTGCAGAGCGGGTTATTGTAATTATGGGTTCAGGTGCAGAGGCGGTCACTGAAACACTTGATTATCTTAATTGTCAGGATGAATCGGTAGGTTTACTTAAAGTTCGTTTATACCGTCCCTTTGATCCAGACAGTTTAGTTGCAGCATTACCGGTGACTTGTCGTAAAATCGCCGTATTGGATCGGACTAAAGAGCCGGGGGCAGATGGTGAGCCTCTCTACAAGGATGTGTTAAGCGCTCTTGCTCAAGATTACATCAGTGGTGCTGCCAGGTTTTCAGTTTTTCCAAAAGTGGTTGGTGGACGGTATGGTCTGTCTTCCAAGGAATTTACGCCAGGGATGATTAAGGCGATTTATGATGAGTTGAATCACGAACAACCTAAAAATCATTTTACCATTGGCATTCATGATGATGTTACCTATACCAGTCTGGAATGGGATCCGAGCTATCGTACTAATGCTCATAGAGACACTTTTCAAGCCATGTTTTATGGTTTGGGGAGTGACGGTACAGTGAGTGCCAATAAAAACACGATTAAAATTATTGGCGAAGCAACGGATTTAAATGCTCAAGGTTATTTTGTTTATGATTCAAAAAAATCCGGTGCCATTACCGTCTCACATTTGCGTTTTGGTCCTAAACCGATTCATTCAACTTATTTGATAGCCGAAAATGATGCCAATTTTATTGGCTGTCATCAGACAATTTTCCTTGCACGCTACGATATGTTGGCCAATGCGGCCGAAAACGCCGTGTTTTTACTGAATACACCAGAGTCAGTTGATGAGGTTTGGGATTCACTACCTGCTAAGATGCAAGAGCAGATGATAGCCAAAAATATTCGCTTTTATGTCATTGACGGTTATGCGGTTGCTGATAAAAGTGGCATGGGTAAACGTATCAATACCATTATGCAAACTTGTTTTTTTGCAATTTCCGGTGTGTTACCACAGAAAGATGCAATTACCGCGATTAAACACGCCGTTGAAAAAACGTATGGTAAAAAAGGTCAGCGTATTGTTGAACTTAATTTCAAAGCCATTGATGAAACGTTGGCTGGTTTACATAGTGTTCCACTCCCAACAAAGGTCAGCAGTTTGTTCGATATTGCTTCTAGGATTACCGATGCTGCGCCAGACTTTATTAGGCGTGTAACTGGTGAAATTATTGCAGGTAGAGGGGATGCCTTACCAGTCAGTGTTATGCTGGTTGATGGTGCTTTTCCAACAGGCACGGCTGCTTTTGAAAAACGTAATTTGGCTCTGGAGATTCCGGTCTGGGAAACCGATTTATGTACTCAATGTGGCAAGTGTGTAATGGTTTGTCCACATTCGGTTATTCGTAGCAAGATTTTTTCAACAGATGTTTTAGTTGATACACCTGAAACGTTTAAACAAGCTCCACTGTTGGGTAAGGATTTTCCTGCCGGTTTGGCCATTAGCTATCAGGTAGCACCGGAGGATTGTACGGGTTGTACTTTATGTGTAGATATCTGTCCTATTCGAGATAAGTCCAACGCTAGTAAAAAAGCCTTAAATATGATGCCGCAACCACCACTTCGCGAAGGAGAACGTGATAATTGGGAGTTCTTTTTAACCATTCCTGAATATGATCGACGACTTTTGAAAACCAATACTATTAAAGGTGCCATGGTTTTGCAACCGCTGTTTGAATTTTCAGGTGCTTGCGTGGGCTGTGGTGAAACGCCGTATATCAAATTGGCTTCGCAGTTATTTGGTGACCGAATGATGATTGCCAATGCAACAGGTTGCTCTTCAATTTATGGTGGAAATCTACCTACCACACCGTGGACTAAAAATTCTGAAGGTAGAGGTCCTGCTTGGAGCAATTCTTTATTTGAGGATAATGCCGAGTTTGGATTGGGAATGCGTATTGCATTGGACAA
>CAJAHC010000259.1 GCA_903939355.1 uncultured Methylococcaceae bacterium
GGGCATCCAATGGTTCTTCAAGACTTCGTAACTCTGCAATCCATCTTTCACCATCTTTTTTTATTCTTCTTTTTTCAGCAAAGTATTCATATCCACGATTAAGAAAAAAGCCAAGTAATAATGTTAATATCGGAAGAAATAAATTAATGTAATCTTTCTTTTCCTTTTTATTATGGTTGATACCAAAAACCTTAACATTAATAGTATCTATTGATGTTTTAACATTCGCAGTATCTGTCTTTCTTTTTATGTTAAGTATCTCTGTAGAATCAGATTTTTTTAACATCAACCCTGAATGCTTTTGGCTATGAGCAGAAAAGGTATCTGCCCACATTGTTTGATTAATTATCAGCAGAAATGAAAAACAAAGTATAATAGTAAAATATCTCACAATATTCTTTTTATTTCAAGGACAATCATTTAATGATCATAAATATTTTTGCTTATGCTAATAACTTATTAAAAAGATCGAACTGCCCGTACGTAGAGAGTGTATTCCTTGAGATTTACGTTCCCTCTACTATTATTAGTGGCAAAAATATATGCCCATGCTCTAACCGCATCATCCTGACTGGAACTCCAATATTCAGAGTAATTAGGATAACTACCTACTAAACCTAAACCATACAATCTTGACATTAAAGTTAATTCTCCCAAAGAGGGCAGATACCAATCAGTGTAACCATTTAAATCTAAGTCGAAACAAATTTTAGCAGCGATTCCTACGGTGGTGCAACCATTTACAATAGCAATTGTATTTTGATTTCCAGATCCAATACTTTGGCTACTTGCACCAGAAATAGATGTTCCGACACAACCCCATCCTGCACCTGCACTTTGGTCACTTGGAGCACAGACTAATCCGTGCTGTCCTGTAGAATCGACATAGAATACTAATCCACCCTGGAATGTTGCGCCATAATACAAATAAATGAAAGCCATATCGTTACTATATGATATTCCAAGAGAATTTTCTGCTTTTATTCGGTAATGATAAGTTATACCCACCGTTAATCCTGTGACAGTAGCATTGACGGTTGTACTTGTTGATCCAGTTATTGGGCTTTGAAAGGCTGTGACGGTATTCCCGTAACTAATGGATGTACCGTATTCAAAAGTTACAGCCGTGGATAAATAGTTGGAATTCACAATACCATTAAATTGCATTGCTTCACCGGAGATATAGGGTGTTGCTGCAAGTATTGCAACAGATGGAATTTGACCCAATGTTGTGAAAGTTCCATCACTACTATAAGATGTACCAAGAGAATTTACTGCTTTTATTCTAAAATGGCATGTCACACCTGCCGCCAATCCTGAAATAACCGTATTAACATTAGTATTTGATCCGCCTGTTAATGGACTTTGAGTGGCAGTAACGTTACTCCCATAACTTGTAGTTGTGCCATATTCAAATGTTACAACAGTGGATAGATAGTTTGCATTTACCGTTCCATTTAATTGCGCTCCTACTAATGTAATGTTTGTTGCTGTTAATAATGATACTGATGGCACTTTCCCTAATGTTGTGAATGATATATCACTACTATATGTCGTCCCAAGAGAATTTACTGCTTTTATTCTGTAATGGTAAGTTGTTCCTGATGTTAAACCTGATAGATTACCATAAACATTTGTATTTGATCCGCCCGCTAAAGGACTTTGTGTAGCGGTTATTGAACTGCCATAACTTGTAGTTGTACCATATTCAAATGTTACAACTGTTGATAGATAGTTAGCATTTACTGTGCCATTTAATTGCGCTCCCACTAATGTAATGTTTGATGCTGCCAAAGTTGTGACTGTTGGAACTTGACCTAATGTTGTAATTGTTAAATCACTACTATAGGTTGTTCCAAGAGAATTAACTGCTTTTATTCTGTAATGATAGATAGTTGCTACCACTAAACCTGTAATATCTGCACTTACATTGGTAACCGTATTTCCAGTTGCGGGACTTTGGGTGGCAGTAACGGTACTCCCATAACCAGTAGTTGCACCATATTCAAATGTTACAACAGTGGAAAGATAGTTAGCATTTACGCTACCATTCAATGTAGCACTTGATATATTAATATTAGTTGCTGCCATAACCGTTGGAGTTGGAGATTGCCCCAGCGTAGTAAAGGACATCGCCATTCCATATCCAGTTCCAGCGCTGTTAGTAGCGTATGCCCGAACAAAATAATTAGTTGCACCATTTAAGCCTGTTATATTACTTGTAAAACTACCTGCACCTGCACCATCAGAAGTTTTGCTATCGGCTATTGTAGGTGTTGTGCCTGTACTCCAACAGACACCACGACCTATTACAGTGGAACTTCCTTCATTTGTTACGTTTCCACCACTTGTTGCAGTAGTTCCAGTTACATTGGAAACAGCGGTGGTTGTCAATACAGGAACTTCTTCTTTTTTCTTGCATCCAATTAATAATATGGCAAAAATAACAATTATTGCCAGAGGATTATTAATTACTTTATTCATGATTTAATTATGTAAGTATTTGATAATATCAAATATACTAAATTATATTCTGAGTAAAGATCGACAAGAACAGAAATGCAGGACTTCTTTTCATCGATCTTATATCTGAACATCTATGAATACAGGATAGTGGTCGCTAAAATTTAACATTTCCGGATTGTTCACCACCTTACAATCAATGACTTTTTCCATGACATTTTTATTCACGAATATGTAATCGTTCTGCCATTCGAAAGTGCTTCTACTGTGTACATGAGTTTGAATATGGTCTTTGTATATTTCTTTTGTGCAATTTATCAGACCAAAGTCCTCAAGCCTTTGGAATACAAGTTTATGAGACGGATATTGATCTTTATACACCAAATCGAACTGCTCAGAGACATTAAAATCACCACCTAATACAATATTTTGCTTTTTATTATTGTGTAGAATTGGCGTCAAATCGGAGAGAATGTGGTGCAATGTTGTCGATGCATATCCGTCAGAATCAATCAGACCATAAATATTAATGACAGTCAAAATGAAGTTGTCTGCGATCTTTATTTCTGCTACAATTAATCCTGTTGATCCAGGATAAGTATTATTTAAGTAAATCTCTTTAACTATTTTGTGTTTAGCGATAATTGAAGTTCCCCATTTTCGCTTTTTATCAATCTCATGGTATAAAATACTATGTGTTTCGAAATGTTTTTCTGGTGGCACAACTTCTTGTAGCAAAGCAATTTCTGGATTTATTGAATCTACAAGATAATTCCAACCAAGTTCCCTTTGCTCA
>CAJAHC010000260.1 GCA_903939355.1 uncultured Methylococcaceae bacterium
CTTTAAAATCATCATTATCTAAATAAAAGATTCGTATATGCTTGGGATGACTTCCTTCCCAAGCATTTAATATCTCGAAGAATTCAGAATGATTACCTTCACCAAATGCTGTCGTACCCACAATATTCCATTTATGTTTTTCGCACAAACTAAGTAGTAACTTTAAAGAATCACCTGCTGTCCATCCATTCTTCCAGCTCCTGCTGGGTTTAAAAAATCCTAAAGGAACATTTACACAGCGATCAATTTTATCGCCTAAATATAAGATTGATGTTTCATTGCACAATTTCTTACATTGTTTACTGACAAGAGCACCATCAATTTTATGTATATGATTGCCAATACTATCATGCTCGAGGGTAAGTGTTATTGAATTGCTCTGCCATACATGAATCATTGTTTCATGTGATGATATCTCGTATTTTATATCGGTAGTGGTAGGTATCTTCAATAGATGTTTATTACCAATAATAATTTTTTCATGTGTTAATATATTTGTATGGTCAGTTAAATAAGTCATACCCTTAGGGTTCATTAAGAATAGTATTTTAAAAAAAAAATAACCCTCATTCACACATTCATAGTTGCCGCCTTCAGCACAACCGTCACGGATACCGATAAATTTGCTGATGGAGTAAGAGGTCGTCATTATTCGGTTAAGAACTTCATTATTATCCTGAAAGAATAGAAACCCCCATTTATCACCTAAACGAAAAACCCTTGCAAGATTAGTAGAACCAACAAGTACAATATTGGGTGGCAAATTACTTTTGAATTTTTGCCAGAACTTTCTACGGCATTCGCTATGTAAATCTTTATTCTGTTCCCACATAGTCACATTATCAACAAATACAAAGACATCATAATCTTGGTCAAAAAATCTTTGTCTATTTATGCCACTTGATGGGTAAAAAAGTAAACGTGGATTCTGGTCAGCAAGTCTTAATAACTCTCTATACGAATTGTAGGGCATATTTAATACTCTGAGTGAATGAATTCGACTACCAAGTTTAGCCAAAACAGTCTGTTTTTATAGAAAAAATGGAGAGACTGCTATTATGCTTATTTTACTGGGTTCACTGTAATTTACTTAATAGAGTAACTTTTAAGTAAATTTTCATGACCATGAGGCTACTCATATCATTTACTTGAATTGTTAACCCATCATTCCCTGTTATTTAACATACTATAAAACAAATAACCCCTTACTTATATTGAGTTATTACGACTCGTTAATTAACTATCTAAAAATACTATTCGAAATTAGCCATAGCAATCTTTTGCCGAACAGTAATTATATTTTTGTCAAAATCCAAAATAATATTGGTTCATCTCTGTCAAAAACTTGGTAGATAAAGAATCGCACGCATTACTACAACTTATAACAGCATCTATTCCACATTTTGGGCAGAAAACTGTGCACGCACCATCTGCTTCTGTTTTATAGTCTAGAGCTGTAATGATGGCAGGATCATAAATCTCCATGCAGTGAAAGCAGCCACATAGATTTGATGCCTTAATGACCTCGGCATTTTTAAAACTAAGTTTATGCGCGGCTTTAATTTTAACCAATTCGTTATCTTGTAATTTTTTTTGACTCATAACTGCCTTAATTTTGTGATGAAAACATTAGTTATTGGTTTAGTTTTTTACGATCGTGCTTGCAGATCAATGCAAACAGCCTCCCCCGTCACCGCAAAATGTATCCAGCAACCGATAACAGGCTTATGGGTTGTAGCTTCAACTGCGGCTTTGTAGAGGGCCAATTGCCCTGTATATTTCAAGGCCACCTCTTGTTGCGTAGCACTCGACTGTGGGTTTGATTTATGATCAATGATGATATAGCCCTGTTCAGTTTCGACTAAAGCATCAATCCAACCACTCGCAGTTTGACCATTGGGGAGTTGATACTCGATGGGATACTCAACCAGGGTCAATAATGCCATTAGCTCTTGTTCAATAAAATTCTTAAATCGAGTGACGCAAACTAAGGCATCGTCAATACTTATATGCTCTGTAACCCCATAGCTACTGAGCACCTTTTCAGCTAGGAAATTCGGTTCGCTCACTCCATTGATAAGGTTCGTCGCAATTAAGGCATGTATTGCTGCGCCTAAGCGCGCCATATCAGGCGTGCCATGTAGATTAATCCGTTCACCTAAGATAATTGTTTTACTGATACTGGCATTATCTAGCATCGGCTCTGCAGAGGGTGATAGTTTGGCTCGGAGTTTTACCGCGCTAGGTCTTATAGTTTCAAACCAATGCGGCAACTGAGCTTGTATAACAGAGATTTCTGGTGAATTTTCCTGTTCAAATGATTTATAGGCAACAGGGATTTTGATATCACTTACCGGCAAAAGCAATTCTTTCTCTTCTAAAGCATTTGGCAACATCCAATCGGCATTTAAGCTATTAAACCAATCCCCTTTTCTATCTTGTAACGGAATAATCAAGCAATCCCTTGGGCGTGTCAGGCTGACATAAAGTAACCTTTTGGCTTCTTCTTGGGCGCGATAGTTTTCGAATTGCCCCTGCTCTGATTGGTCAATCAACTCTCTGACAGCAATGCCGTTGGCCTGTTTACCGAATGGCCAGAGCCAGTATTGCAAAGTACGTCCTTTTAATGGGTCAGTGATATCCAACTGGGTGTTATCTGCTTTAACTGATAAGCCCCATAGATTACTGGTAATTGCGGCTTCCAAATCCAACGCCATAAC
>CAJAHC010000261.1 GCA_903939355.1 uncultured Methylococcaceae bacterium
CAAATTAAGATTGCAACGAGTTAATGACAATCTTCAGCGTCTTAAGCTATCAGCCAAGCTGATTGAGGGGGATGCATCCAAGCCTGAAGATTGGTGGGATGGTCAGCTTTTTGATCGTATTTTATTAGATGTTCCTTGTTCGGCATTAGGTGTTATTCGCCGCCACCCAGATATTAAATTATTGAGGCGGGCTGAAGATATCAATACGTTACAGGTTTTGCAAAAAAGGATAATGACTGCTGTTTGGTCTTTGTTAGCTCCCGGTGGGATAATGCTCTATGCAACTTGCTCCATTCTAAAGCAAGAAAATGAGCAGCAAATTGAGACTTTTTTGGCGACAAATACTAATGCTATTGAAGTTCCCATCAATGCGGATTGGGGTTTGGTGAGACGTTATGGTCGACAAATTTTAACAGGTGAGTCTGCAATGGATGGTTTTTATTATGCACTTATCAGAAAAGAGTAAGCGTCTATGCTATATCCTTTGTAGCATTATTATATTCCTGTTGTTGCCTTTTACAGGGCACGGTGCGGAAGTGAAGCAGGCTGAAATAAGGTTGCAGGGAGAGGGCTATGTATTAACGGCAGATATTGTTTTTCAACTCAGTGAAAAAGCAAAAGATGCCTTGCAAAACGGTGTTCCATTATTCTGGGATTTGCAAATCAAATTACTACAACATCGAGACTATCTTTGGGATAAAAAACTAGTTGATACGGCAATACGCTATCGTATTCAATATCAAGCTATGTTAAATATGTATCGAGTTAGAAATGAAGATAATGGTAAGGTCTATAATTTTTCCACTTTGCCTGCAGCTTTGAGTTTGATGTCTGCAATAGTTGATTTTCCTGTCATAGAAAAATTAAGAATTGATGCAGAAAAAAAATACTTATGCTTTTTGAAAATAAATTTTGATCGTAATTTATTGCCGTTACCACTACGTCCAATTGCTTATATTGATTCAGAATGGTATCTCTCTAGTGATTGGACGTTATGGCCACTAAAAAAATAAAACTCCCTGTTAATCTGTCTGTGTTAATCCTGTTTGGATTAATTTTGATATCGTTGCAGATGATGAGTTCTGCAATGCAGGCTTCTTCAGAGTTAAGTGAAGTATATTCTTGGTTATTGTTATTTAATGCACTTGGCTCGGTAGTGTTGTTGGGGTTAGTTGGTGCCAACATCTATTCATTAATTCAGAACACAAAAAGACGCGAAGCAGGCTCACGTTTAACTACTCGAATGGTATCCCTTTTTGTTGTGCTGGCTTTAGCACCTGCTGTTATAGTATTTTATTTTTCCATGCAATTTTTACATCAAGGAATTGATAGTTGGTTTAATGTTGAAATAGATCGCGCCATGGAAGATGCATTAGAGTTAAGTCAATCGTCATTGGATCAAAGGACGCGCTGGCATTTGAAGCAAACACAGCAATTGATTGAAAAGTTGGAAAACTCATCTGATAATTTGATGCCTCTTGATATAGAAAATTTGCGACAATTATCCGGGGCTTCGGAGATGACGCTTTTTTCTCATCAGGGTCGAATTATTAGTTCAAGTAGCGTTAATCCAAGCGATATCTTACCGAGTTTGCCCGATGAGCATATCTGGTTACAGTTGCGTCAAAATGGCTTATATGCTGCATTAGCTCCTGTGCATGAGGAGGAATTAATGGTTCGTATTATTGTGAGTATTAAGGCGCTGGATCCCCAGTATTTACAGGCCTTATACCCTGTTCCTGTAAGAATTGCTGATTTGTCTGATTCAGTTGAATTTGCTTTTTTACGTTATAAGGAAATGAACTATTTAAGAGATTCATTAAAAATGAGTTTTTCACTGGCACTTTCGTTAGTGTTATTAATGAGTTTATTGGCGGCGATATGGGTCGCTTTTATAAGTATTCGCCATATTATAGCGCCTGTAAAAGAGTTGGTAAAAGGGACGCAGGCAGTAGCTTCTGGACATTATGGTCAAAAGTTGCCAGTAATTGCTCAGGATGACTTGGGTTTTTTGGTAGAGTCATTTAATGAAATGACTCATCGTATTGCGCAAGGTCGAGATGAAACCAGAAAGGCTGGTTTTGAAGTAGAAAATCAACGAGCTTATTTGGAAACTATTTTGGCCAATTTAACTGCCGGTGTAATAAGTTTTGATGAACTATATAAGATTCGTACGGCTAATCAGGCGGCATATAGAATTTTCCATGTCCATGTCAATCAGTTCATAGGACTGACTCTTTTAGAGCTTGTTCAGAGTTATTCAGAACTGGCGGAGCCGTTAAAGTCAATTCACCGTTTATTGATGCAGGCCGATGATATTTGGCAGCAGCGAATTGCATTTTTGGGTCCTAATGGCCGACAGGAGCTCCTTTGTAGAGGGACGCCTTTGTTCTCACAGGAAGGTATGCGTGTTGGCGCCGTTGTGGTTTTTGATGACGTGACAGATTTGATTCAGGCTCAAAAAAATGCAGCGTGGGGTGAAGTAGCTAGGAGGCTCGCCCATGAAATAAAGAACCCATTGACCCCAATTCAGTTATCAGCAGAAAGAATGCAGCATAAGTTGGCAGATAAATTGGGAGTTACTGACGCGGCAATTTTAGAGCGTTCAACTCAAACAATTGTGCAGCAGGTAGAGGCAATGAAAGAAATGGTGGATGATTTTTCCGAATATGCCAAGCCGTCTAAAAAGCAGGCGGTTGATATTGATTTGCTCCGCTTGGTTCAGGAGGTATTGGCGCTTTATGCCTTAAGATCCGAGGTGAAATTTAAAACGGATTATCAAAAGGGCTTTCTAGTGATTAATGGTGATCCGGTAAGCATAAGGCAAGTGCTTCATAATTTGATAAAAAATGCACTGGAAGCTATTGGTGCTCATGGTCTTATCGAACTGAGTATGCGCAGGGTATTAAAAAATGATTCTAATTTTATAGAAATAGCTCTTTATGATGATGGGCCGGGTATTAAAGAAGAGCAGGTTGAAAATATTTTTGAACCTTATGTGACAACTAAAGCTAAAGGTACCGGTCTTGGATTGGCTATAGTAAAAAAAATAATAGAAGAACATGGTGGTGCCATATGGATTGACACTAGTCGTAATGTGGGGGCAGGCTTTATAATCCAACTTCCTGCATGTAACCTTGAGCAGACTTAAATTATTATGAACGTAAATACAACGCGTATATTAGTCGTAGATGATGAGCCGGATATTCGTAGATTGGTTTGTGAGATACTTCAGGATGAAGGTTATGAAGTTGCTATGGCCGAAAATGCAAGTGCGGCTCGTGATTTAAAGAAATCTTATCACCCCAGCTTGATCTTGTTGGATATTTGGATGCCCGATGCTGACGGGATTACGTTGTTAAAAGAATGGGTAGCCGAAGATTCCATATTGTGCCCAGTGATTATGATGTCAGGACATGGCTCGGTTGAAGCGGCTGTTGAAGCAACTCGCTTAGGTGCTTATGATTTTCTTGAGAAGCCATTGTCAATGGCAAAGCTCCTATTGATTGTTGAGAGAGCATTAGAGGCGGGTAGCCTTCAAGTAGAAAACGCCGGGTTAAGACGGCAATTGGTTGCTGATATTGAGCCTGTAGGAAAAAGTGCTGCTGTCTTCAGGATTAAAGATCAGTTGAAAAGACTAGCTCAGCACGATACGCGAGTATTGTTTTGCGGAGAAGCAGGTGTTGGTAAAGAGCTGTATGCGCGTTATTTGCACAATAATAGCGCATATAAGAATGGTCCGTTTGTTGATATTGCGGTAGGAAGTATATCGCCCGAAAATTCGACAGTAGAGTTTTTTGGCAAAGAAAGTCAAGGCAGGATTTATCCGGGGTTGTTGGAAAGGGCTCATAAAGGAACGTTGCTCTTGAGTGAAATAGGCGGCATGGACAAGGAAACACAGTTGAGACTGCTTAGCGCTTTGGAATCAAGTTCTTTTTTAAGGGTAGGTGGAAGCGAAGCTGTGCAAGTTGATGTTAGAGTGGTTGCTTCGACTCGGATTGTTTTGGATGAAGAGGTTCGGTCGGGGCGTTTCAGGCAGGATTTATACTATTTACTTAATGAGGTTACACTCATTATCCCGCCACTCAGGGAGCATAGTGAGGATGTTCCCGGGTTGTTAAGTTTTTACGTCGATTATTTTGTTAACCATGATAAGTTGTCTTTTAGAAAGTTTTCAATGGCAGCGCAAAATTTATTACGTAATTACAGTTGGATGGGTAATGTGCGAGAGTTGAAAAATTTGGTGCAGCGGTTAATGATTTTGGGGGTTGGCGAAGAGATAGAATTGGATGAGGTCAAATCAGCGTTAGGAGCAGTTGTTGGTGATGGGCTGGCATCAACCTCCTTAGTGCCCGAGTTTTTTAATTTACCGTTAAAAGATGCCAGGGATCATTTTGAAAAAGCTTATCTTGAATATCATTTTGAGCGAACTGGAGGTAGTGTTGCAAAGCTCTCTGCGGCGGTAGGCATGGAGCGCACGCATCTTTATCGCAAGTTACACTCTTTGAATATTAAACTATAAGTGGGTTAGTAATTATTTAGGTCTTGATGAAATAAGATATATTACGGTACAATGCAAAGCTAAATAGGCATGGATTGATTTGTCGCGCAAATTATATATGATATAAATGCAGTGACGCGAACATAAAAATGTTTGCAGATTTTAATCTGAGCCTAACATAATAAATAAACATTGAAAGAAATTATAATGTTTAGTACAATTCTCGCTCTTTTATTGAGCCTTTAGAGAAAGACTAAGTAACGATGAAAACATTTAGTGCAAAAATAGCAGAAGTTAAGCGTGATTGGTATGTAGTTGATGCAGATGGGAAGACGCTGGGCCGCCTTGCTTCTGAAATTGCACTCCGTCTTCGCGGAAAACATAAGCCAGAATACACGCCGCATGTTGATACAGGTGATTATATTATTGTTGTAAACGCAGAAAAAATTGGCGTGACTGGCAATAAAGAAAAAAATAAGTTATATCAACATCATACCGGTTATATAGGTAATTTAAAAACTGTTACCTTGGGTAAGTTAAGAAAAACATTTCCAGATCGCATTCTTAATAATGCAGTAAAAGGTATGTTACCAAGCAATCCA
>CAJAHC010000262.1 GCA_903939355.1 uncultured Methylococcaceae bacterium
ATAAAAGCACTACCTCTTCTATGGGCCACATATCTGTAAGCGTTCCATCAATGTCAAATATAATTGTTTTCATATTTTTAAAAAAATAAGGGGCGCAATAAAGGCGCGCCCCGTGCCTCAAACGAACTGCAAGGGACCATGAACAGAATTGTCATTGATAATTCTTTCCCGGCTGTATTGCACGTAACCGGTTATTGGCTCTTCGCCAATCGCAAGAATAACTAATTGACAACTGCTCCCGTTGTGCTTGACGGGTTGCACAAAGTTCTGTGCGATAAGCTTTTCTTCTCGATAACACCTCCTAATGAACGGGGCCTTGCCAGACGGCTTATCAAACAAAACGCTCTGACGAGTTTGTTTGCACTCCAAACTGCTCTTGTCGCAGAACTTTAGGACAACGTCCGTAGGAATTTCTTCCCACGAATCAAAGCGGTTAATGTAATGCCGCGGAATCTTTACCGCGACACTATCCCACCCCCGACTCAACAAGCTAAGATTGAGCTTGTTATCCAACCGAAGTCCATCGTATGGTAATATGTTCGGCTGATCTTTTGAACCGACGCGACCATAAACATAAGTCGCATCTACTCCGTTACCATGCAATTCGTGGATGTGATGGCCAGAGAACCCAAGTCTTGCAAGTTCATCCACAAACAGTTCCAGCTCAGGCATGTACTCCCAACTCTTGCTAGCGAAAAATGTCGGGAAGACCAACAGTGTTGGATTAACTCCAATGCCACTGGCACGAGCAAGGTTAAGTGCTGTACCCCAGCCATCCACGAACGATGCGTTAATCTCCAATACCCACAAAGACTCATCATCAAAAAACGCATCGATTCTGTAGTACGGTGTTCTCTCAACGCCAACCTGATTGTTGAAGCTAGACAGAAGCCTTTTGAGCTCAATTCTAACTTCATGAGAGATTACAACGCCCCGATTTGTCGTGAAATGGTAATCTTCCCGGTAGATTCTCTTAGCAACGACTGAGCTATTCAAAACAAACTCATGAAAATTAATCACTGCGACCCCTTTATCAAAGTACAAATTTGCCATTTTAGGTAGGCAAACAAAACCCCCTCCTGGTTAGGAAGGGGCTGAGTTTAAACTTTAAAAAATTATTTTAAAAATTTCACCGCAAACCTTTCCCAACCAAAAGTTGAGAATGATGATTTGCTGATGCCTTAATTCTTTTAATAATCAGATTATATCCGTTTTTACCATTATTTAGCCACTTAGAAATTCGAGCAACTGTTGTTGAACTTAAACCAGTTTCTTTTTCTATTCTTATATATAAAATGTCATTTGAAAGCATTCTAGCGGCCTTCCATCTATTGCCAAATTCTTTAAGCTCTTTTTCTGTTAATAAATCACGAAAAAATTTCTTGGCTTCACCAGAATTCTTGAGCAATAAAATTGCATCCATTAAATCGTTTATTTTTTTATTGTCTTTTATTGTAAACATAAAAATTAATTCACTTTACTTAACTAAAGTAAGTATAGCAAAATAACAAACCTATGTCAATAGGTCTGTTATAAATCTAATATAAATATCCCCAGGTTTGGAGTTTATCAGAATCTTCATTCCAGCCTAAACCAATATCTGTTCTATAAAACATATTTTGCAAAAGTATATTTTCTAATCTTCCATAAACTTGTTTTCTTGCATCTTCAACCGTAATGCCACTTCCTGTTACAACCAAAGCATAGCCAGTGTCCCCTGCTATTTGCCAATGGTTATCAACTAATTTTACATCTCCCAAATGAATTCCATCTAAATTTGGCTTTTTAAAAATAATCGATAAATCTTTATAAATACTCATTTCTGTTTTATCATCATAAGGGAATGGAGGAACTGCACAAATAACTCCTATTTGGAAACCTTTTTTGGTTTTTAGTTCAAGACTTTCTCCTTTGGCAATCTTATATAAAAAATTACCCCATTCAGAAATAACTCCTTCCATTGCAATAGAAATATGTGGATAGCCAAACCTACAAGTATATTCCAATGGATAAATGCCCCTAGCATTAGCGATGCAATTAATATCAATATATCCAACATAACCAGATTTTTTTATATCCTCACGCATCTTCTCTAAAGTTGTCTTAAATATTGTATTTGGAAGCGACCAGTACATCAATGTGCCCATTTCACCAGTATAAGGCCCAATATCTCCAGGAAATAGCTTCTTATGCTCAAAATTGATGTTTATAGGGTAAATAAAGTCATTACCATTAAAGAACGCTCCAAGA
>CAJAHC010000263.1 GCA_903939355.1 uncultured Methylococcaceae bacterium
CCGCGCTTTCCGGCGGATCACCCCGCGATAGGCGTTGCGCGCCATACAAAGCGTAACATGATACAACCAGCCCGACACGGAATCGGCTCCTTCCAGCATATTACCCTTCCTGGCCAAGGCCAGAAATGTCGCTTGCGCAATGTCTTCCGCTTCCATGGCAAAAACCAACAACGTAGTTCGCATAGTTTCTTCACGAGTTGGCCATACAACTTTTCTAACTTCTTGACGAGATTCAAGCGCAAAATTCCAAACTGTTCGTCCTAACTCGGTAGTTAATACCATAGCCAATACTGCCGAAATCAAAGCAACCAAACCCAAAACTCGATACAAAAGTCGAACTTCTTTGAAATCAGCGTGATCTGTTGAAAAATAATAAAATGCAGCTATACCTGCTACCACAAGGATAATAGAAAAAACTTGCTTAATAATATCAGCTACGGGAGCTGAAGATTCTGCTTGAGTATTCATGAGTTATTTAATATACGGATAATATCGATTTGTTTAATCTGACTGGCAGGCCAGGAGGGGCTCGAACCCCCAACCAGCGGTTTTGGAGACCGCCATTCTACCAATTGAACTACTGACCTATTCAGAAAAACTTTACACAGCTTGCCATATTATACTAGTTTTTTTTATTATTCAAGTATTGATGCAACAACACCGGCACCTACTGTACGACCACCTTCACGAATTGCGAATCGCAAACCGTCTTCCATGGCAATCGGTGAAATCAATTTAACTTTTACTGATATGTTATCACCAGGCATTACCATCTCTACGCCTTCTGGTAACTCTACGGCTCCGGTTACGTCAGTCGTTCTGAAATAGAATTGCGGACGGTAACCATCAAAGAATGGCGTATGACGACCACCTTCTTCTTTTGATAATATATAAATCTCTGAGTTGAAGTGAGCATGTGGCTTGATAGTGCCCTTATGTGCCAACACTTGTCCACGTTCAACATCGTCTCTTTTGGTGCCTCTCAACAACAAGCCAACATTATCGCCCGCCTCTCCTTGATCGAGCAATTTACGGAACATTTCAACGCCTGTACAAGTTGTTACTACTGTTGGTCTAATGCCTACAATTTCAACTTCCTGACCTACTTTAATAATGCCTCGTTCTATACGACCAGTTACAACTGTTCCTCGGCCTGATATCGAAAATACATCTTCAATAGGCATCAAGAATGCACCATCAACTGCACGCTCTGGTAACGGAATATAAGTATCAAGCGCTTCAACTAATCTAACTACTGAAGGCATACCAATTTCGCTCTCATCACCTTGCAAGGCAAGTAATGCTGAACCTCTAATAATTGGTGTGTCGTCACCAGGAAACTCATACATGTCAAGCAACTCTCTAAGTTCCATCTCAACCAATTCGATCAACTCTTCGTCGTCAACCATATCAGCTTTATTCAAGAACACGACAACATAGGGTACACCTACTTGTCTTGACAGCAATATATGTTCTCTAGTTTGCGGCATAGGACCGTCAGCTGCCGAACAAACCAGAATTGCACCGTCCATTTGCGCAGCTCCAGTAATCATGTTTTTTACATAATCAGCATGGCCCGGGCAGTCAACGTGAGCATAATGACGGACTGCAGATTCATATTCTACGTGTGATGTTGCAATGGTTATACCACGTGCGCGCTCTTCTGGGGCGTTATCAATCTGGTCAAATGCTTTAACCGCACCACCGTGCAACTTTGCCATGACTACTGTTAATGCAGCAGTTAGCGTTGTCTTACCGTGGTCAACATGACCAATTGTGCCTACGTTAACGTGGGGCTTATTTCGTGAAAACTTTTCTTTGGCCATGAATTACACCTGATAAAATCGCGACAATGTTTGGAGCTCATATCCGGATTTGAACCGGAGACCTCTTCCTTACCAAGGAAGTGCTCTACCTACTGAGCTATATGAGCTTAATCTCAGAATATGGAGCGGGTGATGGGAATCGAACCCACGTGATCAGCTTGGAAGGCTGGAGTTCTACCATTGAACTACACCCGCAGATTTATTTTTAATTCAAGATGGTGGAGGGGGGAGGATTCGAACCTCCGAAGGCAGAGCCGGCAGATTTACAGTCTGATCCCTTTGGCCGCTCGGGAACCCCTCCTATATCGGGTAAGCTAGCCATTATCTTTTATAAGAAATCTTGTGTCAACAAATGATTTCTATTATTTAAGCCCTATATCAATAAAACTTTTTTAATCGATTCATAATTTAAATCTAATTCACTATCATCGACTAGCTCAAAAAAATAATATCACAGCAATGTTTAGATTGAGACCTTTGCGCGATAGACCTTTATTAGCCCAACAATAGCACAAAGGTAATTTTTTTAGCACTTTTTACAAAAATCAGTGCTAAATCCAGTTCATTTAATACTGATTAACGGGTTTTTACCCGTCAATTCCCTTTTTTAGGCGCACTGCCCCTGCCTAATCG
>CAJAHC010000264.1 GCA_903939355.1 uncultured Methylococcaceae bacterium
CTTGAGTTTTTGTTTGACTTTTAGTCTTGTCGGTTTTTTTAGTCGGTTTACTCGTCGTAACTAGTGGATCCGACTTTTTTTTATTTTTAGTAACGTTAGCAGTTGCAGGTTTTGAAATCTCAGCTATGGATTCTATATCAGTTGCAGGCATGTCTTCTTCCAGTGGAGGCAGTCTCTCATAAATGGCTACTGGCGTTCCATCTAAATCTTTAAGAACTTGATTTAAAGCAACCTGATCAAACTCTGGAAGTTCGTCATTATTAGCTTTTTGAATAAGCGTTAAAGCTGAAGAGTAACGTTGATCGGCGGTTTTTTCCTCACCTTCAAGATCAGGATGCGCTTCTACATAGAGCATATTATTTAACCAACCTACTTTAATAGGTTGCTTAACAATATAAACAGGGGTGCCAATGGTAACAGATTTGTATAAGGCTTCGATATCTTCAGGATACATTCGCACGCAACCGTGTGTTATTTGCATACCTATGCCAAATATTTTATCGACATCAGTGCCGTGAATTCTATATTCACCCGGTAAATTAAGGTGAAGTGCATAAGCCCCTAAGGGATTGTTAGGTCCGGGCGGCACAACTTCAGGTAAGGGATCACCATTAGCCGCATGTTCACGTCTGATGGACTCGGGTGGGTGCCATGATGGATCTTTGACTTTTTTAGCAATACTGGTTTTACCAAGCGGTGTTTGCCAATCCTGTCTCCCTACACCATGGGCATAAGATCTTACTGTGCCCGGTACATCAGCAGGATAATAATACATACGATATTCTGCAATGTTTAAAGTTATCCCATTATGAGGCGTGTTTGGCAAAATACGTCTATTAGGTAAGCGTACAGCAGTTCCTTTTTTAACAAGCCAACGATCAAGTTTAGGGTTTAGGGTTACAATTTCCGTTTGTCCAAGATTGTATCGTCTGGCAACGTCTAATAGAGTTTGATCGTGATCAACTGTCACAGTTACTGTTTCTTTTGCGGAGGCCTCCACAACTCGATCACCGAGGGAGGTTGGCAAGTTATAAGTTGTGGCATAAGTGTTGCCTGCTAGTACCAATAAAAAGAGTGAGTAAGCAGGGAAAGTGCGAATTTTCATTACGATAAATTTCTCAAAAACGATCTAATACAATTTTAATTATGAGTATGAGGTTAAAGATGAATAATACTCATGTCAGATTGCTCATATTAACATGGGCTGGTCTTTTTAACTATGCCAAGAAATTGCTTGTAGATCAATCAAAAAGAGTAAATATTGGAGCTGATATTTGAAATCTGAGGTTGATTCAATTCCGAGGTGCAATTTATAGTATTCATGTGCTTTTTCAAGGTCGGTGATTAAGTTTTTATTTATTGCGACCATAACTTAGTCAGCGATAATAGACTCAAAAACTACTTCCGTTGGTAACGAATAGTTTAGTTAGTTTATGAGTGATCAAATTGCTTGCTAATAAGTTAAAAAATAACGTATTGAATAAATTGCAAAGCAAGATAAAGTGAATTAGCACCCAAGCTAATTTTGAGTGCTGCTTCAAAAACGTAGTTAAATTTTTCTCAATTATAAACAATCCAAAATAGCGCGTTTAACCGCATCCAAATTTGCATCTATGGTTACGGGTTTAGCATCTGCACATTGTTGCATGGCAATTTCTGGATCTTTAATGCCATTTCCGGTTAACGTGCATACAATTTTGCTACCTTCAGGGATTTTACCTGAAGCTATATCGTGCATAGCACCAGCTAAGGAAGTTGCGGAAGCAGGTTCACAAAAAATACCTTCATACTGGGAGAGCATTTTTTGAGCGACTAAAATCTGTTGATCAGTAAATTTATCAAACCAACCGCCTGATTCTTTTTGAGCCGCCCAAGCAAAATTCCAAGACTGAGGATGACCAATACGAATCGCGGTAGCAACGGTTTCAGGATTATCTATCATGTGACCCGCCACGAAAGGCGCGGCACCTGCAGCTTGATAGCCACACATAACCGGTCTGTTACTGCAGATACGATCTCTGGCATATTCTGTATAGCCTTTCCAATAAGCGGTAATATTACCGGCATTACCGACAGGTAAACAGTGGTAGTCGGGTGCAAAACCCAAGTCATCCACAATTTCAAAAGCAGCTGTTTTTTGGCCATCTATTCTAAAGGGGTTAATGGAGTTAACGATGGTAACGGGTGCATGATTGGCAACTTCTTTTACCAGTTCCATACCCTTATCAAAGTTGCCATTAATTTGAATAATAGTGGCGTTATACATTAAAGTTTGTGCCAGTTTCCCTAGGGCAATTTTACCTTCAGGTATCAACACGAACGCTTTAATGCCGGCACGGGCGGCATAAGCGGCGGCAGAGGCTGAGGTATTGCCTGTTGAAGCGCAAATAATGGCTTCACTACCTTCTTCTACGGCTTTGGTTACTGCCATGGTCATGCCACGGTCTTTGAAGGATCCTGTCGGGTTTAGGCCTTCAAATTTAACATAAATATCAACGTCTTTACCCAACATTCGAGGGATATTTTGCAATTGAATCATTGGCGTATTGCCTTCGTTCAAGCTAATAACTCGGGTTGTTGCGCTGACGGGCAGGCGGTCTTTGTAGCGTTCAATTAGTCCAATGTAATGTTTGTGCGCGGCCATAATATTTATTTATCCCAAAGTTTCCATGCGGATGCGGTTGACTTTTCCGGTAACGGTTTTTAAAGCTTCGATTTTAGTAATCGCCGCATTCATTTCTTTTTCCAATGTGATTTGTGTCAGCAATATAATCGGTATGGCTGTTTCATCACGTAACGGTTCTTTTTGAATAATAGCCTCAATACTGATATGGTGGTCTGCCAATATCCTTGTGACATCAGCTAGAACACCGGGTTTATCTTCTGCATTTAGGCGTAGATAATAGGACGTTTTGAAACTATCTGATTTCAAAACGGGTATGTCAGCTAAGGCGTCAGCCTGAAAAGCCAAATGGGGTACGCGGTTTTCAGGATCACTGGTCAAGGCTCTGACGACATCAATAATATCTGCAACTACTGAAGACGCA
>CAJAHC010000265.1 GCA_903939355.1 uncultured Methylococcaceae bacterium
AATTCGGTTTAACTAAAGATACTAATAAGTTTTTAGATAATACATATTATTGTGAATAAAAATAAACACTTCCTCTGCTTATTTTTAATGCTTTAGAAATATTCGTTATGCTTTTACCACATAATTTCATTTGTCTAACTTTATCGATTTTGTCCTTATCAATGGTTGGTCGACCACCAATCCGCCCCTGTTGCCGTGCTCTGGCTAATCCAGCATGTACACGTTCCGAAATTCGTAGTCGTTCCTGCTTTGCCAATGTGCTTAACAAAGCAATTATCACATCCTTAAAAATGCCGCTTGAGTCGATGTATTGCTCTGTAAAACTCTTGTACATTACATTATAATCATCAAGCATTTGCAGATAACGTATTGTGTCACGAGTGCCAGAGCGACTAAACCTGTCCAGCGAATAAAAGAGTAATAAGGAGAATCTATGCTTGGAAGCATCCGACAGCATTCTACTGAACTCAGGACGTTTTGGTGATGCTCCTGAAATTATATCAGCGTATATGCCGACAATCTCATAATGCATTTTATCACAATAATCCTGAAGCACCAAACGCTGGTTGTCAAGTTCGGATGATTCTTTTGAGATTCGTAAGTACAGTGCGACTTTCATATGGTTGTGGTATTTGTGTTCGTTAAACGGATGTATTTCGGACAGTTAATTTCGAATTTCTGGATGCCCATATTTCGGGCACTTCAGACACGTAAAATTTGCATGGTTTTTTGAACAGTGTTTTCAGGATGTATTTGTTTTAATTTATGGAGTAGTAATAATAAACGTTGGCATTGCTTCCTTCAAACGGCACATAATTAATTTTAAATTCCAGTTCCACAGCAACTGTTTGTACAATTTTACCATCTTCAATAAACATTAATATCAGATAGCATACTTCATAGTTCTCGGCAACAGGGTGAACGATTTCATGCATTATTCTTTTATTCTTGTATATCATAATGTGCCTATTATAATAGGCAAATATACGATAATTTTTGATTGCCCAATAAAATAGGCAACATTTATTATCTTTGTTAAAATATTTTATATGAAACCTGCTGAAATTGACCCCGACTACAGTGAACTGATGACGCAAATTGGGGAACAGATTAAGGAACTACGGAAGAAAAGAGGTATCAGTTATACCGAAATGGCTGAAGAAATTGGTCTCAGCAGGAACGGTTACAATAATATTGAACTTGCAAAATCAAACTTCCAGTTCGTGACGCTGCTTCGCATTCTTAAATATCATGACGTTTCCATTTTTCATTTTTTTGAATCGCTAAAGCATTAGTAAACCTCTGTGTGGGGCATACAAGCAACATTTTTTGCATTAAACTGACTGAAATTTGCCAGATTCAGCGTTCAAATGCGTATTTAAGCCTTCGACCGTCAATTAAATCGGAACATTAAAGCCGAGTTTTCTTGCCTCTGAGAACACTTTACAGAATTTATGGTACATCAGAAGTCACACGCTAATGTGATAGTATTTATTGTAAATGATTACCCAAAATGAACAAGCACGAAATACCAGAACACCAGATTAAGCGCATTGAAGAAATTGGCTTGTTTCTGAAGAACTGGCGATTGAATGAAGGCATGTCGCAACGTGAATTCAGTGAAATGGCAGGAATTCACCCAAACAGTTTGCATTTCATAGAGTGTTCCGCAAAAAACAATTTAAGGCTGTATAACATCCTTACCTTGATGAAATGTATTTCCGCCACAGGCTTAACAGTTTCTCAGTTTTTTGACGAAATGGAGTAATGGCACTATGCATCCCGAATATCAATCAGTTTACTGATTAATTTGTTTGTACCATCCTGAAACTGCGGTATAGGATAATTTGACTGTAGATTGGCGATATCTTCTTCTACCGCCAGTTGCGCTTCCATGCTAAGTCCGTCCAGTTCATATATTTGCCATAGCGTGTCCAAACTTACATATTCAAAATAATCGTCCTCTTTGAACTCTGGCAGCGTAATTTCCTGAAATTGTTCCCAGAACAACTCATTGTCT
>CAJAHC010000266.1 GCA_903939355.1 uncultured Methylococcaceae bacterium
CGATTAGCGTTGAAGTACGTAAAAAGAAAACGTATATAAAACGTAGTGATGTTGAGGGCAATGATCAAGAAGTTGTTCAAAGCTCTATTTCATTAGGGCAGAAACAAATTGAAGAAGTCAGTTTAATAGACAGTCAAAAGTTTTCTGTTGATGATAGTAAAGATGCCGAAATTGTCTTAGTAGAAAATATAGACTTGCCTATCGTGGTGCAGCCTGAAGAAATACCTGTGCCAGTATTAGACGACGAATTTGAACTTGAACCCATCGAAGCAGTTGAGTCCGAAGTGAAGTTTGAAAATCTTAAAGTAAAGGAAGACAAGAAAAGTAAGCTGGAAAAGTCGATAAAAACAAAAGAAGTTGAAGATGCCAGAAAAAAACAGCAAGAAAAAGAAAGTAGGCTGGAAGATTCAATCAGAAAAAATGCTGACAAAGTAAGGCAGCAGGCTGCTGTTAAACAGGAAACTTTGCATAGAAAGAAGGAAGAAGTTGTTAGGTCATCTGGAAGAGATGCTAAAAAAGGTAAGAAAAAGGGTAAGCAAAATCAGAATAATAATGTTCAATCCGATGGCAAGCATCAATTTGAAATGCCGGTTACCCCGATAATTAAAGAAGTCACAATACCAGAGTTTATTATTGTATCGGATTTGGCTCAGAAAATGAGTGTTAAGGCTGCTTTGGTAATCAAGCATTTAATGAAGCTTGGTATTATGGCTACTATCAACCAAAGTATTGATCAGGAAACTGCTGTTATTTTGGTTGAAGAGATGGGGCACAAAGCCATTATGCAGAGTGATGATGATCTTGAACAAGAAATGTTGGCTGAAGCGCAGGTCGAAGATAATCGTATAGGATTACCACGAGCTCCAATTGTTACTATCATGGGCCACGTCGATCACGGTAAAACGTCATTATTGGATTATATTCGTAAAACACGTGTTGCCGCAGGCGAAGCAGGTGGCATTACTCAGCATATCGGTGCTTATCAAGTAAAGACTGATCATGGATCAGTGACATTTTTAGATACTCCAGGTCATGCCGCATTTACAGCCATGAGAGCTAGAGGAGCTGATATAACCGACGTAGTCATTGTTGTTGTTGCTGCCGATGATGGTGTGATGCCACAAACCAAAGAGGCCGTTGAGCATGCGAGAGCGGCTAATGTACCTATCATCGTAGCAATAAATAAAATTGATAAGCCTGACGCCAATCCTGAGAAAGTCATGCAAGAATTATCTGTAATTAATGTTCTTGCAGAAGAATGGGGCGGTGATGTGCAATTCCTTAATATTTCAGCAAAAACTGGAGCTGGAATCGATGAGTTAATTGAAGCTTTAATTGTACAAACTGAGATTTTAGAGTTAAAAGCACCTGTTGAGGGAGCAGCATCAGGTCTAGTAATAGAATCTAGGTTAGATAAAGGTCGCGGTGCTGTAGCTACGATCATGATCCAAAAAGGAACCTTAGAAAGTGGTCAGATGGTTTTATGCGGCCAACATTATGGTCGCGTTAGAGCTATGTTTAACGAAAATGGTAAGACTATTAAAAGTGCAGGGCCCTGTGCACCAGTTGAAATTCTTGGTTTGTCAGGTACGCCTAATGCGGGTGATGAATTTTTAGTGGTTCAAAATGAACGTATAGCAAAAGATCTTGCAAAACATCGTGAAGATCGTAAAAAGTTCACTAAACATGCTGCACAACGAGCTTCTAAATTGGATGAGGTTTTTTCCAGAATGGCGACTGGTGAAATTGCCAGTGTAAATTTGGTTATAAAAACTGATGTTCAAGGCAGCTTAGAAGCTTTACGAGGGTCTCTAATGGCGCTATCAAATGAAGAGGTAGAAGTTAAAGTTGTCTTTGGTGGTGTTGGTGGTATTAACGAAGGTGATGCTAATCTGGCGTTGGCATCTGGTGCAATTTTAATGGGCTTTAATGTTCGTGCAGATGCTACAGCTAGGAAACTGATTGAAGAGAAAAATATCGACTTGCATTATTACAGTGTAATTTATGATGCAATTGATGAGGTTAAGAAAGCAATTAGTGGCATGTTGGCGCCTGAAATTAAAGAGAATATTGTAGGTCTTGCTGAGGTTCGTGACGTATTCAAGTCGCCAAAATTTGGTGCGGTAGCCGGATGTATGGTTGTAGATGGCGTTGTTAAAAGAAACCTGCCTATACGTGTGTTACGTGAGAACGTGGTTATTTACGAAGGCCAGTTGGAGTCTTTGAGACGCTTTAAAGATGATGCGGCAGAGGTTAAAATGGGCATGGAATGTGGTATCGGTGTGAAGAATTACAATGATGTTAAGCCCGGCGATCAGATTGAAGTATTTGAGCGCATAGAAATAAAGCGGGAATTATAAATTTATGGCAAAAGAGTTTGGACGTAATGCCCGTGTTTCATCGCAGATGCAAAAAGAACTTTCTTTAATCTTGCAACGTGATATTGATGATTCCAGATTAGGCTTTATTACCATTAATGAAGTTGTGGTGACTAAAGATCTTGCAGTTGCAAAGGTTTACGTTACTGTATTGAATGTTGATGAACAAGGTAAGCGTACTAACGTCAAATTATTAAATGAAATATCTCCAGTAATTCGACATCAGTTAGCAAAAAGAATGCGTTTAAGGCATATATCTGAATTGCGTTTTCATTATGATGATTCATTTGATACAGGTATGCGAGTGGCAGAGCTGTTAAGTGATGTAACCAAGCTTAATGTAGATGAATCTGATAAATGAGTAAACGCA
>CAJAHC010000267.1 GCA_903939355.1 uncultured Methylococcaceae bacterium
CCCATTTACGCACAAGGTTAACTATAGCATTACGATCAAGCGGCTTTTTTTCATTTCCTGATTTGAATTTCATAAAGTTATTTACTCAATAGTATTTATTTTTTATCTACTATATTTACCATGGGGCATCCAAATTCAAGATATACTGGAATCGCTTATGTTTAACATCCTCTAATATATATGCTTTGTTAACATGATAATTAATGAAAAAAGCAATATGGCTTTGCTAACTGTATTTGATGAACCGTTTGGTTATTTGTGTTTTTCAATACGTTTACTTAATAGAACTGCGTAAGTTTTTAAGTAGTTTAGTGACTTCAGTTTGTGCTTGGTTATTGCCAATAAGCTGTTTTAGGCTGCTGCCAAACCCAGTTATTTGATCTGTAAACGTTCGATTTAAATAAAAAACAAGCGACCCTTTGTGATAGGGTAAACAGATAATAATCAACTGATTAGCGTTAAAAGAACGCCCAACATAAAATTGTCTAGCAAGAATTAATTCGCCAGCACTTTCAGAAAATGTTATTCGGTGAACGAGAATGGCCGTTGAATATCCTTGGACTTCACGATTATTCCAGAAAAATGCTTCTTGGACACCAACGGGTAAATTAACTGGATAATTCTGCCAGACGTTAAATAACTTAGAGAAATAATAGGCCAGAAATTTACTTTCAAGTGAGGCCATCTGAAGTTGTCGACTAGGATTAGTTTGCTCCCCATTACCGCGATCATAGGGAGAAATACCCTGTAAGCCATTCTTTCGATAAGACTGCCAACGTTGCCATAAAAACTGCCTATAAACTTCAGATGCCACATTAGCTTGAGTTGTATTTATTGTCCGTAGTGTTTGAAATTCTTGTTTAGATAGGTTAAATCGAAATCCTGGTGTTGCCGACAGAAAATCTTCTGCTTCAACACTTTCAGCCCGAAAACCAAAATCTTTAAACGTATCTAGCGTTGAATTTAATGAAATTACTCCTGCCGCATTAACGGCTTCATCAAGGGATTCCAAGTCTTCTCTTTTGATTAGATCAGCAACTTTAGAAGGTTCTGAAGGCATGTACATGCCAGCGCCAGTAGTTAATTCACTTTCAGTACTTTCTTTAAGATCAAAAAAAATAATTTTTCCGTGATCCAGATATACAAGTTCTTGTTGTTTAATACCAAACTGTTCAATCAGCTCTTGAGAATTCGGCATATTTGAGGCAAAAGCACTAGAAATAATATTCAGTACCAAAATAATAACGAACGAACTTAACATTTTTGGTTTGTAAAAAAACATATTCCTCATGCCTTTAGTTCGCTTGAAAAGGTCTTTATACAAAATGTATATAATAAATCATGTGTCGATTTATTAACTGCACTTGCTAAAAGGACACTAAGGTAGTGTCATAAAATACAATAAAGGGTGGTGTCCGGCTTATTTAAATACAAATCTATGTAATTTTGCTTAACGGAAGTAATGAGTCACGCACCCTATCATGTTTATTTTTTAGTCATGAAAAAGTACAATGTTTGACATTTAAGCACCATTTTATTGTTTTCTTTCTCAATTGCTACACATGTTTCCATTTTTGAACGTCCAGGAGCTGCCTGCTTAAGCAATTTACCCTCTTCCATCGAATAATTAAGAGTAGCACGTAGCATGTCAACTCTAGCATGGGCATCAGACTCTTGAGAAACACCCTCAATGGTTCCATCATTTTTAAAAGTCCAAGTACTGTTTAAGCTTCTTGACTTACTTCCGTCATTTTGAAGAGATTCCTTATCAATTTGCCAAGTACCCAGAAGATCTGCTTGCTTCAAAGGAACATCTGCAAGGGAGGCAAAGGAAGCAAGTAACAAAAAAGGAGCAAAAAATATAGTAGCGCGCATAACAAAAACCTTATTAGTTGTATTGATGAAATGGCATTGTAACACCGGAACTCACTTAATAGATATTTCCAAGTGATGAATGACAACTGCTAGGATTTTAAGTGTGGAAGCGAAGCAAATATTTATGGCGTTGGTCTGCGTAATTCGTGAAACCAAAGTCTGTAATGCTCCATTTTGGCATGTTGTTCTTCTGGGGCATGGCGTCGGCAAGTCGAATATTCGTTTGTGCCTAGCTTTGCACCCCAACGTATTTCTACACAATCATTGGGATTATATGCCATTTCGTAAGCCGATTTCCGCGCCAAAACTTCAGCTATGGATAGCGCCCATTGGCTTCCATCGCTGCGTGTGTAATAGATCTTACGTTCCTGACTGAGGCTTGCATGATACTGTTCAATTTCTTCTTGTACTTGTTCAGGTCTACTTCCCCTCATCACGAACAAATCAGGGTGCTGCGCAATTTGCTTGGGGAAACTGTTAACTATATTAATAGCGATCATAAGCCTCATATCACGTGAGGGTGTAGCGTAATCTTCCCAAAGGCCAAGCGTCTGAAATATCGCCGAGCCACTTGGCATAGCAATAACGTTGCCAGGCGTATTTTTAATATATGCTTCTCCAACTTGTACGGATGCTACACGAGCTTCGATTTGCTCCAGCAAAGCTTCCAAAGTGGCTTTATATGCCTGTTTCGGATCAAGACCACTGGGATTAATGAGCCTAAACAGTTTTGCATAAAAATCATCTGGGGAAAGTTGATCCTGTTCCAAAGAAAAAGAGGCAAAGGCAGAGTTTTCTATCAGTTGGTCATTGGAGAGTAAACGTAAACCACTTGATGAGGTTTCAACTACAGGACGGAAAGCCTTAAATCCGGGCCCAGCATTAGCGCTGTTAGCGAACAAAAAAGTGCCTTCCCAAAAGCGTTTACGGGTAATCGAGTTATCTGGCTGGGCATCAACTGCCAACAACTTACCCGGATGATCAACTGTCTGAGGCACCCAATCAACAAGCACTAATACATGACCATAAGGATCTGCATAGACCGTCCCAGGCCATAGTGTCTCTCGACTGAGGGGAATGGGATAAAAATCCGTAGCTTCGTCCTCAAGTGCGGTACGCGCAGAACCCGAATGAATTATATTTACTATTTGCTCGTTAATGAACCTAAAACTAGTTTGAGAACTAATTCCTTTGGTAAACTCACTGTGAATATTGGCACTACCACAGTGCGGTGAAGTAGTGGCTGAACCCCGTCCGCAAGCACGAAAAGCAATGGGTAAACCCATCTTCCAGGAAAAATAAGCTCGCAAGGTATAAGGCAAATCAGCACAATCAGGCGTTAATGCTAATAAATTATCTTCATTGTGACCAAGATAGTTGTACAAAAAATTTTTCTCATTATTCCGCATTACCGGCTCTAAAGAAGAGAAACTAAGTTTTTGCTCAAATGGCGCACTAAATAACGCGTTAATCCATGCAGCGTAAAAAGCTTCTGTAGCAAGCCCCCAAGTTTCAGCCGATTCCCGAATGCTTGACCCTCCAATGATAAGCGAATGACAAGCTGTAAATTGGGCATCTCGACCAGCAAGCACACTATAATCTCCCTTTTGGAGTCCGTCCAATGTCGCGATTAAGCTCCAGGGTGGGCCACCTCGATGGTGAAATTTCAAAGGGTTACGCTGACCTTGCTTATCCATTATGGTTAGTTCCGACAAAGGACCATCTGTGGATACAGCCATTATTTTAAGCTGTTCATTGGCTTTAGGATTAAAGGGTGAGATCCAAATATGTGTCTAGCCGCTTTCTTTACAGGGATGAGTTTGTGCTATTGCAAACGAGGTACTCGCCGCTATTAACCAGCAAGTAAAAATAAAATGAAATAATCTGACTTGGACTGTCATGTCTACTCGATCAATAACAATAATTCTGAATCTGTTGCCAAGAACCAAGAAATAGATTCAGCCCCTATCAAGTAGATACCGAATGCATTGAAATACTTAATCATAATGTATGATAACAACTGTAACCAATTAACCAAGAGAAATCCATGACTAATTATATGTATACGACCTCCGTACCTGTCTTTAAACAGCTATTAAATAGCCTAAGTAACATCTTGACCAAAGCAGAAAGACTTTGCATCGAAAAAAAAATTGAACCAAAAGCTTTACTGGATGCACGATTGTTTCCTGATATGTTTCCCTTGTTCCGGCAAGTGCAAATTGCCACCGATTTTGCGACGAGTGTATCGGCAAGGCTGGCAGAGGTTGATGTCCCAACGAATGAAAATAATGAACAAACTTTTAGCGAATTACAGGAACGTATCACCCGTGCCCTGTCATTTCTCGAAAGTCTATCTTCAAAACAATTTGAAGGCAGTGAATCACATGAAATTGTATTACGTCCAGGCACTCCAAAAGAAAAAAAACTGATTGGGCATACTTACCTAGCAAACTACGGATTACCACAGTTTTTCTTTCATGTAACAACAGCTTATGCCATTTTACGTCACAATGGCCTTGACGTTGGTAAAGGTGATTTTATGGGTATTTATTAAGCGGGCTGTATGACCATATAATAATGGCTACAATTCCGTTGCGTTGAAATCGTCACACAAAACCGCTACTAACTTAGTAAGAATGGGAACGTACAACTTCAGCAAAATCATCTGAATTGGGCAGTTAAGATGGTTTAGATAACTCTTTGATAAACGATTTTAATTAATGCTATGTTATTGTTTGCTAAAGAGAGTCGCAATACTCCACTTTGTAATCATAAACTATAGATTTTTGACTTGACATTATCATCTAACAAATATCATTTTAGCAGGACAGAGCATTAGCCCCGCCCTGCTAAAAAATTTTAAACTCCAGTTTTTGATTTAGTACAACCAGTGCCAGAAGTAACTCCTGCCCATGAAATTTTGGTAGGGTCGGCGACACTGGGTGTCCAGGTTACAACACATGTTCCTACTGCACTCGTCCCTGTCACCACAATAGCTGCAGTCGTACCAGTGATTGCTACAGAAGCCAGACTGTCGCTTGCTGCCGGCAGTGATGCTAATCCTGCTTGTGCTGTTAATTTAGCCAAAGTATCACAAGCCGTTAAATCAGCAGCATTGTTTTGAGCGCATTCAGCAATTGCCATTTTAACTGGCGCTATAATTATATTGTTTTCAGCCCATTTTGCTCTAGTAATGTAATCCTGATAAGCCGGTATCGCAATCGCTGCCAAGATTCCAATAATCGCAACCACGATCATTAATTCAATCAAGGTAAAACCTTGTTGTACTTTTTTTATTGATAAGGTATTCATCAGTAATTCCTCTTTTAATTAAAAAAATTGTAAAAACATCAAGTTAGTCTTGTCGGCCCATACTTTTCTTAGTTGAAAGCCTTTACTTGATTTACTTGGAACCTACCACAACTAAATAAAACCGTAGGTTATGATGTTGAAAAATTTGAAACAAGTATAAAAAAAACAAGACACTAATACAACCATAAGACTAGTTAAAATACTCAGCTGATATTTATACCATACTTGTTTTATCAAAGTCTAAACAAACTTTTTTATCGCAAACAGTCAGAACAATAATAGTCTAAATATGAGAGTGCGGTGCTAAACTCCGTTATCAGCATACCAATTACCTTTTTAACCCTGTACCTGAGCAGTCACTAACGATGATGAATCTGAATAAAAAACAAACCACCCTGCTATTAGTAGATGATTCACCAACTGATCTGGCCGCTTTATGCTGTGCTCTAAAAGATTATCATTTACTGACTGCAACAAATGTTTTGGATGCTTTGAATATTGCGATCCTCCAGCAACCCGATTTAATTCTGTTGGCTATTAATCTACCGGGAATGGATGGTTATGAAATATGCAGACAACTTAAAAAGCATATAAGTATCCAACTTATCCCTGTTATTTTTATTACCCACCTAACTGATGAAGAGAGTGAAACAAAAGGATTTTCTGTAGGCGCGGTGGACTTTATATCAAAGCCCATACGCCCTGCTATTATTCAGGCACGAGTTGCCGTTCAATTACATTTTAAAACCATCCACGACCAACTAGCACTTACTGCCCATACCGATGCCTTAACAGGAATCCCCAATCGACGACATTTTGAAGCCGTTATGCAAAATGAATGGAGTCATGCACTTCGATATCGTAAACCATTAAGCCTACTCATCGCAGATGTTGATTACTTTAAACAATTCAATGATTACTATGGACATGCTGCTGGTGATGAATGCCTCATAGCAATCGCCAATACATTAAATAGTACGCTCCGACGTGCTACCGACATGGTAGCGCGAATAGGTGGAGAAGAATTTGTCTGTCTGTTACCAGAAGTCTCTAAAAAAAATGCCGTTATTTTAGGTGAACGTATATTAACCAATGTCCGAGACTTGGCTATTGCCCACGCTGGTTCCTCAATAGCGAACCATGTCACTATCAGCTTAGGTTTGGCAGTACTTGATGTAAACCACCACAGTTCTTGGCAAGCCTTACTTAGCCAAGCAGATCAAGCACTTTATAGAGCTAAATTTGAAGGGCGCAATCGTTTGATTGGATGATCATAGCTTCCATTTAGAAAGTTAATTCCAAATTATCACAGAGTGAACCATTACTTTTCTGCAAGTAATTGCTCAATGCTAACAAATACATTTGTAAACATAGCCTTTGTCAGGCGTTTTGTTTGCACGTTATAGCGACTGGTATGATAGGAATCTACCAATGTATTTCCATTGGGTAACTTATGCTGTGCGTTATGAGCAAAGACAGCGCTACTTTGCTTAAGCTTGTAGGCTTTCAAAACCGCCTGATGAGCGACCGTGCCTAAAGCTAAAATAACTGATTGCTCTGGCAAAGCTTGTAACTCTGCCGCCAAATAATGATTGCACTGATCAATTTCGGTAGCCGTTGGTTTATTTTGAGGAGGTAAACATTTTACGGCATTGGTTATGCGAGAATTTATAAGTTTAAGTCCATCTGTTAAGGATTCAGACTTTGGTTGATTGCTATAACCAAACTCATAAAGCGCCTCATACAATAGCAAACCCGCAAAATCCTGAGTAAAAGGTCTGCCTGTTGCATTGGCGCCATGCATCCCGGGAGCCAAACCGACAATTAATAAATGTGGGCTTTTTGCACCAAAGGGGGCAACTGGTTTGGCATGATAATTAGGATTAGTTTGTTTAACCTTACACAAAAAGTCAGCCAACCTCTTACACTGCCGGCAATCCTGATCAAATATTTCTTTTGAATACATGGGGATATAATCTTTAGTGAATACAACAACTATTCACGTACCGGCTTTTTATCCAACTTTCGTTGTAAAGTGCGCCTGTGCATACTCAATGCTCGAGCTGCCGCTGAAATATTACCCTCATGTTGCATCAGCACTTTCTGTAAATGCTCCCATTCCAAACGCTTTATTGATAGGGGATTTTCACTAATTAAAACCGATGAATCACCATCATTTTTATGAAGTGCACTGACAATTTCATCTGCATTTGCTGGCTTGGTTAAATAATGCACAGCGCCCAGTTTTATAGCCTCAACGGCTGTAGCAATGCTGGCAAAACCTGTTAACATGATGATCTGGGTATTATCATCCAAAGAGATCAATTTTTTTACCATCTCTAATCCCGATTCATGACCAATACGCAAATCAATAACGGCATATTCAGGCGTGTGTTTTTCAGCCTGAAAAATACCATCGGATACATTAGTGGCTACTAAAACTTCGTAACCTCGTTTTTCTAAAGCTGACTTTAATACCTTACAAAAAGTTTCATCATCATCAACCAACAATAGTCGAGGACTATCTATTTCAGAATTCATTATCCGAGATCTCTAAATTAAAAAGGGGTAAAGTGATTTCAACGACAGCGCCACCTGAGTCACTATTATAGTGATTGATTTTGCCACCTAAATGATTAATCGTCGAATATGTTAAGAACAAACCGACTCCTAAACCTCGTTTTTTGCTGACAACAGGCTGTTTACCTGCAAATTCGACAAGTTCTGGAGGAAAACCCGCACCGAAATCTCTAATTTTTATGGTAACTTCATTCAAATCCCAGCTTGCATAAAACTCGACACCCTTATCTATAGGTGTCGCTTCAGCGGCATTATTTAAAATATTAATTAGTGCATGCGTCAAGGTGCGCTCAGCAATGATTATAGCGTCAGTAGCAACATTGGGAGCGATTATAAAGTTTAGCTTTACCCCAAACTTATGAACACGCCATTGCTTAATGACATCATCAAGATACTGAACTAGCAATATCTTGCTGCCCGACTCGGCACGCATTTCTCCCGCAGATGCTGACATGACAGATAAAGCGTCCTTACAACGCGTTATCTGATGCTGGATAATCACCATTTTTTCATGTAAATCCGGGTAACGATGACTCGGATATTCTTGCTCTAGCTCATGAGACAGTATTGCAATAGTACCTAAGGGGGTCCCCATATCATGGGCTGCACTGGCGGCTAAAGTACCCAAAGCAACAACACGCTCATCACGTAAGGTATTTTCTCTGGCTTCAGCCAAGCTTCTTTCCTGAATCCTAAGCGTTCTAGCCAACTCAACCACAAAGTAAGCAACTAGACCGGCGCTAAAAACAAAACCAAACCACATGCCAAACATATGTAGACTAAAATAACTTTTGTCATTCATTGCATGTGCATGCTGAAGCATTTTATAACTTTCATTATTTGATTGTATCAAAGCTGGATCAGGCATGTGAGGCTCTACAGACGGCAATGGCACATTGAAAGCAATTAACATTGTATATAATGATGTTGTCAATATAACCATATACCAAGCATAATTCTGAGGTAACATGATTGCAGTAATAATTAACGGCAATAAAAAAACCCAGGTAATCGGATTTGACGCACCTCCAGTCAAGTACAACAAAACCGCAATTGCTAAAACATCAAGACAAATTTGCGAAAATATTTCATGCTCAGTAACCGGATCATCGGTCTGCATTCGCATTGACGTGTAAATATTCGCCGCAGCCATTGATAAAACCACCAACCAAAGTTGTTGTTCTGGCAAATGCAAGCCAAGACCATAAACAGACAAAATAATCAGTATAATTCCAAAAAAAATCATTAAGTTTCTGAGAATAAAAAGCCAGTTGAGATTTTGGCGTACAGAAATTTGAGATTTTGGCGAAATATGTGAAAGCATCTTATTAACTACAGTTAGGAGAAATTTGGCAAAGTGGCTATACCCACACAGATTAAAGGCTCAAGACCAAAGCAGCAAGACTTTTCGCCTTATACCACTAAATAATACCCTGCGACAATATGCCACATTTTTATTTTTTTTACTTACTGATAATATACCACTAACTTTTAAAGCTTATTAGAGGCTTTTTAGCTGAAAGTTGCGTTATATCTCTCCTACATTTTTAAGACAGTTTTTAGAAACTGTCTTTTTTTTTCTTTCGTTACCCCTCCACTACTTAAAATTCACACCTAATCCTCCTAAACCACAATACCCCATGGGTTCTTTAGCAAGATACTGCTGATGATAATCTTCAGCATAATAAAATACAGTAGCCGGTATAATTTCAGTGGTTATTTGATCAAATCCTGCTTGAGTAAGTAATTGTTGGTAATTATTTTTAGAGGCTAACGCCTCATTAAACTGCTCTTCACTCTCCGTATAAATTGCAGAACGATATTGTGTACCGATATCATTGCCTTGCCTCATCCCTTGAGTGGGGTTATGTGAAATCCAAAAAAGTTTAAGTAACTCAGTGAATGAAATTATTGTTGGATCATAGATAACTTTCACAACTTCATTGTGACCCGTCAAACCAGAACAAACCTCATCGTAAGTAGGATTAAGCGTATATCCGCCACTATAGCCGACAGCAGTACTGAATACCCCCATACACTGCCAAAATTTTCGCTCCGCTCCCCAAAAACAACCCATTCCAAAATATACTTGTTTTAAATTATCAGGAAAAGGGGGAGCAATAGGCTGTCCTGTCACATAATGCTTATTCAAAATATTCATTTGTATATTTCTACCCGGCAATGCCGCTGAGGATTCTGGCATAACGAGCTTTTTTAATGACAATTTCATGGCTTGTGTTATTTTGGTTTAAAAATTTAGTTAATTTATCGCACAATTATAACAAAGTAGATATTTTTAAAAGGACAATCATGATAGAGCAAGATGTATTACGCCGCTTTATATTTAAAGAGTTAGGCATCAGAGGTGAATGGGTCAAATTATCAAACAGTTGGCAATTAATCAAAAAGCATCAACAGGGGCCTTATAATACGCAAGTATTACTTGGAGAAGCCTTGGCTGCAATAGTAATGTTATCTGCAACCATAAAATTTATGGGCTCAATAATACTTCAGGCACAAGGAGATGGCGACATTAAAACGTTGGTTGCCCAATCGACTCATGATCGAAAAATTCGAGGATTACTCCGTAGCAATGATCAAGTCCAAACCGGACCACTTGAGTCGATGTTTGGACAAGGACGATTAGTGTTAACAATAGAGCCTGATGATGCTCAGCCTTATCAAGGTATCGTACCTTTGGAAGGAGACAATCTAGCGGCCGCCCTGCAAAATTATTTTCAACAGTCTGAGCAACTTAAAACTCGACTATGGTTGTTTGCAAATGAAACCCATGCAGTTGGATTATTATTACAGGCACTTCCTTCAGAAAACAATAATGATGATACCGACTGGGACAGAATTGAAATACTAGCTAACACAATTACTAATCAGGAGTTACTGGATTTAAATTGTGAAGATTTACTCTATAGATTGTTCAATGAAGAGCATGTTAGTTTGTTTGATCCTCAAGAAATTGAATTTCAATGCACCTGTAGCCGCTCAAGAATCGAAAGAACCCTTCATGCCTTAGGTAAAGAAGAGCTGGAAGATATACTAATAGAGCAAGGAGATATTCAGGTGTGTTGTGAGTTTTGTGGCGAGCAATACCATTTTGCAAAAATCGACATAGAATCAATGCTACTAATAAAAGATCTATCTATTCACTCAGATACACAGCACTAACTTAAGCTCTAAGAGCTTTAATTTAAATTAAGCGCTGTTTTGAGAAGTTTTTTAGAAACTGGCAATGGCAATTTTATAAGGCATTACTCAGGATCAATCTTACTAATTTTAGATCCTTGCATTCCAATTCCTGCCATCAAACCCTTTTGGCCAAAAATAAATGAATAAACCGCATCTTTAGCAGTCGTTGTTGTGAGGGACTTGCCAAAACCTTTATCAACCACCACAACAGTTGGGCCGACGCCAACTTCCCATCCCTGACTTTTCTCAAGATAATTTAACGAATCATTGTCCATAAAAAACATGACATAATTAAATGATTCTACGCCAACTTGCAAACCATAGGATCCTGCCACGATATTATAGAAACCTGATTTTCTGCCATGTTTAAATAAAACACCACCTGTACCATACTGCGCACCAACTAAAAATCCCGCTTTAACAACGCCAGGGAAAACCAATATGCCTTTAGCCCTTCTGGATAATTGCCAAGCTTCTGTGTTGCTTGCATAAAGACTCTGCAAGGCCTCATTAGCATTACGTGTTATCTCCGAGCTTGAATCTGCTAACTGTCCGCCCGTTGATTGACAACCGCCAATAGCAAGAACACTTACAATCAAAAGCAATAACACTTTACTATTTAACATATGCCGACTCTCTGTGATTATTTTTAAA
>CAJAHC010000268.1 GCA_903939355.1 uncultured Methylococcaceae bacterium
ACCATATTGGCATTTATACCTATCCAGGCACAAAGCCAGTCTACGTGATGATTGAGGGGTTGTTGGCAGGCACTAATGCGCTGCCGCTTCAAAATATTCCGCAAGAAGTTACTTCGAGAATTAGGGTCGAGGGTTTTACTACCGACCCCAGTACGTTGGTGGATATTTTTGCCATGGATGTTGATAAGGTAACCGGTCTCATTACCGAGCGTTTCTTAAGCAGTGTAAATCCGTCAGGACCACCGGTCATTGGTCGCCTTCGTTTTGTACCGGCTGCTGGTAGTTATTCGCCACCAACACGTAATTACCGTATTGTTAGTAGAACGCTGTGTAACAGTAAAACCATGCCTTGTTATATACCGCCGGCGTATTTGGATTCAAACAATCCTGCCGGTAAGTATGCTAATGGGTTGGTGGCAGGTCAGTATAACGCGCCCAATTTTGAGTACATTTTTCCAGAAAACTTGTTCTTGGGTGATCCGGTACTACCTAATAACTTTCAAGATCTGGCTTTTTTGGCTTGTGGTTCCGGCCCACTGACTACAGCCTCAGCAGTCGGTGATCCTACGCCCCCTATTGTTATGCCACTGGATCCACCACCTTGGGCTAAGCCTATGTCAGCTCCAAATCAATGTGCGGGGAGTTTAGCAAACCAAGTGGTCATACCACCAACGCAAACAGCTGATAGGGTTACTGTGACTAATGCAACGTGGGATAACAAGCAGAACAAAGGCAGGCTCAAAGTAACAGCAACGTCTTCACTTTCGAACACAACACCGAATCTGCAATTGTATATACAGGCGGCGGGTGCGAATGGCGTAATGATGGCTAATGACCCGCAGCCAATGCAATTAGTGAGTAATCCTGCTGTTGTACCGGCAGGTGGTTTACCTTGTCCGGCGGCTAATAATCCGTGTTGGGTGTATTCGGCATCAGGAACGATTGTTGATCCTTTACACCCGCGAGGAAATCCCGCCTTACCTACCAATATTTATACGCTACCTGTGTCAGTCACTGTGTATTCAAGTCGAGGTGGCATTGGAAGTAGTGTGCCCACTCTATTATGCGGAGTAGTTACTACCAATGCCGGTCTTGTTAATACCTGCCAGTTTTAAACCTTTAAGAGACCTGATGATGAAGACGCCAGCTATAGTCCATAGAAAAAAAGAGATAAACGCAGTGCAATTGGTCGTTTTACTTGGGGTGATTGTGTTATTGCTTACAGGCACTCAAAGCGCTTTAGCCGTTGTTGCCGTTAGTCAGCCGGTATCTTTGACGTCTTTGCAAAGCTTTTGTGAGGCAAATGCCTGGGATAGGGTGGCTTTTCCAGAAGTACCTGGCTCGCTTAAGTGTACGCCTGTACCAGAGCCCTACACCGTTGATAGTACTGGGAATAAAGCATCGATATCACCGAGTATTATTAAAGATAAAAAGGCGGCTATAGCACTGGGGAAAATGTTGTTTTGGGATAGTCAGGTGGGGAGTGATGGCATTGCTTGTGCTAGTTGTCATTTTCAGGCGGGAGCAGATAATCGGAGTAAAAATCAAATTAACCCGGGTTTAAGAAATGCAAGTGGTAAGTTAGCCAGTGATGATAAAACAGCGATTGGAAAGGTTTTTGATTTTATGGGGTCCTACCCTAACACAACACATCTGAATCCTTTGTTACCGATTTCTGGCAAGGGTCCCAATTACACACTGAAAAAGACCGACTTTCCTTTGCGGCAATATCAAGAGCCACAAACTGCTGTCGCAGGACAAGCGCTTCAGGCAGATCGGAACGCGGCAATTGTTTACGACAGTGATGACGTCGTTTCTTCTCAGGGGGTTTATTATTCTATTTTTAATAGCTTGACGTCATCGGGTAAAGAAGAAAACTGTAAAAAAATATTTCCTACGGCTGGCCCCAATATGCCATTGTTTAATGTAGGTGGTAATTCGGTGCGTCAAGTTGAGCCTCGAAATACACCCACTATTATCAATGCTGTTTTCAATTTCCGTAATTTTTGGGATGGTCGGGCAAATAATGTCTTCAATGGATTGGATCCATTTGGATTGAGGCGATTTGCTAATGTAGCAAGTTCAGCCAGCAATGAAATCTACAGTAAAGATGCAAAAGGTAAGCTCATAAAAACGCGCCTTGCTATTTTCAACTCTAGTTTAGCCTCACAAGCAGTGGGCCCTGCATTAAGTGATTTTGAAATGTCGTGTGGCGGAAAAGACTTTCCTGAATTGGGTAAAAAGATGTTGAGTCTTAAGCCATTGGCTAAACAAAAAACTGATAAGACAGACAGTGTGTTGGGTCCCTATGCCACCACTTCAGGAACTATTAACTCAGTCAATACTTATAAGTTATTAATACAAAGTGCCTTTAATAATAATTATTGGGACGTGCCAGATTCGCAAAAAATAGACGGATATAAGTTGATAGAAAACAATTTTTCGCTGTTCTGGGGATTGGCTGTTCAAGCCTATGAAGCAACGCTGGTATCAGATGACTCAAGATTTGATCAGGCAGTGAATGGGCGTGACAATCTGACTGTTCAAGAACAAAACGGCCTGAATCTGTTTTTGAATCAAGGTAAATGTATTGCCTGTCATTTGGGGGCTGAATTTACTTCAGCTTCAGTTGAACATGTTGAAAATGCTAAAAATGCAGCTGACATTGGTAAATATGTTCTTCGTATGTTGATGGGCGATGGCGGAATGGCTCTGTATGATGATGGATTTTACAATATTGGTGTCCGTCCTGCAGAAGAAGACCAAGGTGTGGGGGCGAATGATGCTTATGGTTATCCTTTGTCGTTTACCCGTAATGCAAAGCTAAAGGCCAATAATCCTTTTGATTACTCAATCGTAGATCCAAATCTATCGAGTTTATCACCCGATCCATTTAAGACGGATTCTACTCTTTTTGCGGCTAATCTAGGATGTATTGCTTGGAATCCAAAAACAAGCTGGGGTGGTATTTCTGGCCTTGATCCGGTAGTAAGTGATGAACGTGATGCCGTAGATGGTGCCTTTAAAACGTCAACGTTACGTAATGTGGAATTAACCGGGCCGTATTTTCATAATGGTGGCCAAGCGACTCTGGAACAAGTCATCCAGTTTTATAATCGTGGCGGTGATCGTAAGGATTTGTTTCCCAAAGACCCTGATTGTGGTGGTGCAAAGTTTACCTCGGATTTGTATGGGAATACAGTGGTTGCATCAGATCCAGAAACGGGATTGATTGATGATTCCGGTTTTTTGTCTGGTAAAGGTCAGATGAGCAATATTGCACCCGATATGGCGGGCACTAAGGAATTAATGGTAAGCACTTGTAATCCAGGTCAAGCAATTCAAGAATCTTTGAATTTAAGTAAAGCCGATGTGGCTGATTTGGTTGCATTTATGAAGTCACTTACCGATGAACGTGTTCGTTGGGAAAAAGCACCTTTTGATCATCCATCATTAACCATACCTAATGGTCATCTGGGTAATGAGCAGAGAGTATCGGGTAATCCTGCCCAAGAAACAACAATGAACTTGCCAGCAGTCGGTGCTGCCGGCCGACAAGCTAAACGATTGTCGGCCCTGCAATCTTTTGACACGGGATTAAGATAGCGATATTTTTTCCTATCTTACAAAGTGTGCTAGTCAATGTTGACAGTAATCACATGAAAGAATCATTGAGTTTACTAGGTTTACCGATGTGGGTAGGACTGTTGTATTTATTGCTGGGTTTTGCCTCTGTAAAGGCTGAATGGCATGGGGAATTAAGCTTTCGCAGTGATTATGTGTATCGAGGTTATTCTAAAAGTCAGGGTGATCCGGTTGTACAGGGACTTATTGATTATCAAAGTAAGTCGGGGTTTTTTGGAGGGCTTGGCTTATCGCAAGTTAACTTTAATGACAATGCTAATGCCAATCGCGCCCAGCTTGAAATTAAACCCTATCTAGGTGGGATTATACCGTTATCGGTTGATTGGAGAGCGGAGTTGTCCGTTAGTGGTTATTTATACAATGGTAATGTGTTTGGACAGAACGGGGATTATGCAGAATTTGGTGCGTCATTACATTATCAGGACTGGTTAAGCGCAAAGATTGCCGTTGCCCCCAATGCCTATCAACGGCATACCACAGTGCCTAGCTATGAACTGGGTTATCGCCGTGATATTTTCGATAGCGTCCAGTTTTCAGGGGGGGTCGGATACTCTCAGAGTTGGGACTTGCTGGAGCAGGACTACTTTTATTGGAACATGGGGGCTTCTTGGTTTGTGACGTCTTACTTGACGCTTGATGCACGCTATGTCGATGCGCACCTCACGAATTACGATCATTCAAAATACACGCCTGAAGAGTTTTATCCCAGTCCGTTGGTTAATAAATATTTGCTATCTATTACCGTGGGATTTTGAACCTTTTAGTCTTTCTGGGGAATGCAGTAAATGATAATACTCAATCAATATTTATTTAGGTTCGGGCAATGTTAAGTGTAGTGCCTGGACGAAAACGAACAGAGATTCCGGATACTCAGGAAAATGCGATTGATGAGTATGCTTTACTTGAACGTATTATTGAGGGAGATGCGGCGGCCTTTGAGGTGTTTTATAAGATGTACCATACCAAGTTATTTCATTTTATTTTACGCATGATGAACCAGCCTGATTCCGTTGAGGAACTGATTCAGGAGACTTTATTGGTGGTTTGGCAAAAACCTGAAAGCTTTAACCATACCAGCAAAATATCAACTTGGGTGTTTGGTATCGCTTATAACAAAACGTTAAAGTTTCTGTCTAAGAACTCTAAGCACACTAAGCATATTGATATTGAAGAGGTTATTGAGAGTATTGGTGATGAGACAGCCAATCCAGCAGGTAATTTAGAAAATATAGATTGGCTAAATTTTGCGTTGGCCAGTTTGCAACCGGATCAACGCGCAGTTATTGAGCTGACGCTTTACCAAGGATTGGCTTATCAGGAGATCGCCATAATAATGGATTGTCCAGAAAATACTGTAAAAACACGCATGTTTCACGCACGTAAAAAGCTTGCTGATTTTGCTAATAACCAAGAGAACTAAGATTATGACTAAATACATGTTGTCATCCATTAATCAACATCAGCAATTACAATTATTATTGCCGTGGTATGTCAATGAAAGTTTGTGCGAAGTTGAACGCCTGCAAGTAGAAGAACATAGTCATGGATGTCTTCTGTGTAATCGGGAATTGGTTGCCTTGCGCAAGTTACAAGCAGCCGTAAATCAAGCATCGATTTTACAGATGGCCGCTGAAGTATCTTTTGCAAGCGTTTGTGAAAAAATGCAACAAATGACATCAGATAGTGTTTGCTTGATACCGTCTTCACAAGAACCAGCACTTAACAGTATGGGCCGGTCAGTAAATAGAAGAGTAGGCTTTTTTGATAAGACGGTAAAAAGACCTAGACGATTATTACGCTTGAGCGATATCCCAGTAAAACACTTTGCGATAGCGGCATCGATGTTAGTAGTGTTAGGGGTGCTAACTATGCCATTAAGGCCATCACCTATTACCGAAGGATACTATACGCTTTCTGCCGCTAAGCCTGAATCGGTAGCAGGCGTTAAGTTACGTGTGGTGTTTGCAAATACCTTGAAGGATGCCGACATTAATTTATTTCTTGAAGAGATACATGGACAACGGCTGGAGGGTCCTAACAGTATGGGGGCTTTGACAATTAAATTGGAAGAGGGTAAGAGAAATCTGGATGTAGACGATGTGATTTCTTTTCTTCGCAAGCAAGAGAATGTGTTGATGGTTGAACCGGTTATTACACCCTAAACCGGGTATGAATATCATTAGATTAGGTTTACTTGTTTTTCTGTTAGTGGCAGTATCGGCCTGTGCCAATAGGGTTTCAGTTCCTCTGTTGGGTGATAGTACAACCATTGAAGATCGTCGTTTGTTAGTAACTTTTGTCGATCGAACCATCAATCGGGCAGCACCTGGAAGTGCAGTGGATGGTTATCGTATTCGAGGTCAATATAATAATTCGGGTTTGAGTGAGCGCATTGCAGAGGATTTGGCAGCGCGATATCAAGTAAAGGTTGTTGCTCAATGGCCAGTTACTGCACTTGGCGTAAGTTGTGTGGTTTACGATGTTCCCAGGTATTTGCAGATAGAGCAGGTGTTGGCTGCTTTGCAAAAAGATAAAGAAGTGGTTATAGTTCAAAAAATGCATAGCTTTCAGGTCATGGGTAGCAGTCCCTCTCTTTCAAAGCCCTATAGTGACCCTTATCTAAAGTTACAATCGGGTTTCCAGTCATTGGGTATCAAAGATCTACATGAGATGACAACAGGTCGTGGTGTGCGCATAGCAATTATCGACACTGGGGTCGATTTAACTCATCCTGATCTTCAGGGGCAAATTAAATATACTGAAAATTTGGCGCCGGAGCCACTAGATCATAATTTGGCAGAGATACATGGTACCGCTGTTGCGGGTATTTTATCGGCGCATCCTGATAACGGTATAGGTATTGCTGGTATAGCACCGGATGCCGATATTATTGCATTGCGGGCTTGTTGGCCTGATAAGTCCGATTCATTAGCAGCTCATTGTAATAGCTTTACTTTAGCGTTGGCACTGAATCAAGCTATTAATTTGGATAGTCAAATAGTGAATCTGAGCCTTAGCGGGCCTGAAGATCCTTTGTTGCGACAGTTAATTGAAAAAGCACTGGAGAAAGGTATTATCGTTATTGCGGCCGTACCGGGAAAAGAGCAAGTAGGCGGTTTTCCTGCTAATGTATCGGGTGTGATAGCTGTGAGGCAGGGTAATGGAATTGATAATGTTAACAAACTTGAAGTTTTTGCGCCTGGAAAGGATATTCTGACGACAGTTCCACATCAAGCCTATGATTTTATGACGGGCAGTTCATTTGCCACACCCCATGTAGCTGGTATGGTTGCACTTATGTTACAACTCTATCGGGATTGGCAAGTCGCTGATGTTAAGAAACTATTTAGCAGTAACTTTAATTAACCCTCCTGAAAGCCCAACTACTGTAACTAACAGTTGTGATAAATAGCTCTACACCTTCTGTATTATGGCTTTTGCCATGGTTTGGAAAGGTAAATCAGGTCATCACCGTGCGATTGATATATTTTAAAATCTTCGGGTTTGGGATACGGAAGAAATCAGTGGGGTATTAATTTATCTGTAAATGGCTGACAGGGAGGTTCATATAATTTCCGACCGTAGGATAGCCAAACAAGCCTCCCAAACAGAATGGGATACTGTGGCACATGATATGCAGAAAGTTTTCGATCAGGTCAATATCGGAACGCTGCACTTGATGGCATTGAACAAATTACAAAAAAAATATTGGCAACCTATTTTCCGCCAAGGGAAAACAAAGTCAATGAGCTTTCTAATAAGCCCGTCATAATAAATAATTCAAGAATATCTTTAAATTTCAATAAGTTGCGATGTCAATTAAATAACTTCGAAGTGACTTAGATAGTTATTTTTCCTGGCGAGATAGTCATCGACAAATGCCTGCATCGGCTCACCTTCATAATGACTTGGCACACTAATCGCTAATTTTTTAAAGCCTGTGCCGACCACATTTCCGTCTGCTTTTATCTGAAAGTGTAAAAAAGCCGAAGCACGTTTACCATTGACTTGTATTTTCGGCTTCAGCATTTCTACAGACGCCTGTTTAAAATCAAGATGGTCAAATGACAGGGTCATGCTTTCATAAATGACCAGTGGTCGGCTGAGGTTAAACATAACATTTTCCTGAGCTAATAACGGTACCAGCACATAAGGAAAATTTTGTCCTGAAAAAGCAACATAATCACGAATAAAGCTTTCAATCAAAACGGGATTACGACTAATGTCACCTGAACGTTCGATCTGCAAATAGGTTTTTCCCTGATGGTCGTTCACATCAATATGTTCGGCGTCAATGTCCGGAAACTTCAATAATACGTCATGTCCGACCATGCCAGCAAAGACAAAGTGCATATTTTGACTAAGGCCGTATTTCTCCAATGCCATTGAAAACAATAAATCGCCTGGTACGCAAAAACGTTTAGCGTCAACATCATGTAACGGGTTGAAATCATGTGCTACTTCTTTGGCAAACATACTAGCTTGTTCAGCGATAATACTGATGCTGCCCTCATGAATACTATAAAAATCTTTTAAAAACATAGTGTTATTTGCCAATGCTAGTGCAAAAAATAATGCGGTGTCAGAAAATGGGTATATGCAGTTTTATCAATCCGTTCCGCAGATAATCTGTAATTAGGGTCATCATAACCTCTTAATTAAATTCAAACAATTCTACTGCTTATAAATTCGGGGTCATTGAAAAGAAGTGATCGACTGGTATGATGAGAGTTAATTAATATCCAACAGCAGATGTTCAAAACTTAATTGAAAGAATAAAATGTTTTGAGACCTTTGCGCGATGGACCTTTATTAGCCCAACAATAGCTCAAAGGTAATTTTTTTAGCCCTTTTTACAAAAATCAGCGCTAAATCCAGTTCATTTAATACTGATTAACGGGTTTTTACCCATCGATTCCCTTTTTTAGGCGTACTGCCCCTGCCTAATCGATAACCCTCGCTTAATATTATGAGCAACACACATCAACTCTACGCCGGTGCGATTACGTCCTAAGCCAAGATAACGGGCTTTTCCCATGGCGTAATGTAGTTTAAGTACACCAAATACGCGTTCGACAGTACTGCGAACTCCAGCA
>CAJAHC010000269.1 GCA_903939355.1 uncultured Methylococcaceae bacterium
CGTACCCATCAATTTTATGAGAAATATGGTGCGAAGACGATCATTATCGCTAGATTTGTACCTATTATTCGAACATTTGCTCCATTTGTTGCGGGCATAGGTGATATGGGCTACAAAAAGTTTTTACATTATAATGTGATTGGTGGAATATCGTGGATTTCCATTTGTCTGTTGGGTGGGTATTTATTTGGCAATATTGAAATAGTTAAGCATAATTTTTCTATCGTGATGTTAGGTATTGTTATTGTTTCAGTATCGCCGGCTGTCTTTGAATATATCAAGTATAAATATTTTTCAAGACAAGGTTTGTAAGCCTAGTCTCTTGAAATTAAGGAGGGGGCTTACATTACAGCTTGAATTTATAATTCGATACGGATGCCCAGTTCCACGACTCGCTCCACAGGGATTTTAAAAAACTCGATAGCACTGGAAGAGTTCTGGAATAAAAATCTAAATAAGCCCCTGCGCCATCTTGGCATGGGGCTTCTATTGCGAAAAGACAATTGTTCACTACCGATGAAAAAAGAGGCTGTTTTTAAATCAAAATCGATGCCTTGTTCAGCACATAATTGTATGGCACGACGAACATCTGCGTTTTGCTTAAATCCGTAGTAGAGTTTTATTCGATAAAAATTATTATTCACTCCAAAAGATCTTATTTTTACTCGATGGGCTTCATCAACATAGGGTTCGTTGGTAGTTACAATTGTTAATACAATAATATGTTCATGTAAAGCATGGTTATGTTCAAGGTTGTGTAACAGAACTTGTGGCACACCGTGTAAGCTTCTGGTTAAATAAATTGCGGTGCCTTCTACGTTCACTAATTTACCATTGATTTTCTCTTCCATATTTTCAAATAAAGTTCGTCGTTCATCCATATATTCTGAAAGTAATTTGCGTCCTAAAAGCCATGTTGTTAGTATCAGAAAGAGAATTGTTGCAACTACTAAGGGTAGCCAACCACCGGTTGGAATTTTTAGGCTGTTGGATGATAAAAACAGGAAATCAATCACTAAAAATGTTGATAGGAAAGTGACGCTAGTCAATTTGGTCCAATGCCAAAGCTCTTGAAAAACAATATACGCAAGTATAGTGTCAATTATCATGGTGCCAGTTACGGCAATACCGTAAGCAGAGGCAAGCGCAGAAGATGATTTAAAGCTAAGTACGAGCACAAAAACAGATGCCATTAATAACCAATTAACAGCAGGGACATAAACTTGCCCCATCTCTTGACCAGATGTGTGTAAAATATTCATGCGAGGACAATAGCCCAGTTGAATAGCTTGGCGAGTGACTGAAAATGCACCTGAAATGACAGCTTGCGAGGCTATGACGGTTGCTAATGTTGATATAATTAATAAAGGATAGAGTGCCCAAGTAGGTGCCAGCAAGTAGAAAGGGTTTTGTATGGCTTCTGGGTGATTTATTAATAGAGCGCCCTGGCCAAAATAGTTGATGAGTAATGCTGGAAATACGAAACTAAACCACGCATAACGTATTGGTTTTAATCCAAAGTGCCCCATGTCTGCGTAAAGCGCTTCTGCTCCGGTGATGGCGAGCACCACTGCACCCATAATTAGAAAACCTTCCCAACCCAATTCAAATAATAAATGTAGGGCATAGTAGGGATTAATTGCCATGAGAACAGCAGGTTCATGGATAATATTAACCACCCCCAACAAGGCCAATAAGGCAAACCAAAAGCACATAACAGGTGCAAATATTTTGCCTACTTTACCTGTTCCTTTCGATTGAATGATAAATAATCCACCCAGTACGGTGATAGTGATGGGAAGTACAAAGTCAGCCAGCGATGGAGCTATGATTTGCAGGCCTTCGACGGCGCTAAGTACTGAAATGGCTGGCGTGATAATGCTGTCTCCGTAAAATAGTGAGGCCCCCAGTAAACCGATGGTGACAATGAAACGCATTCTTTTGGGATTGTCTTTCGATCCATTAAGGGCGAGTGTCATTAATGCGATGATGCCGCCTTCACCCTTGTTATCAGCACGCATAATAAAAATGGCATATTTAGTGGTTACAACTAATGTTAATGACCAGAAAATTAGCGATAATACGCCAAGTATATGAAGAGCATCAATGGGCAAACCGTCCCTAAAGACCTCTTTTAGCGCATAAAGTGGACTGGTGCCGATATCGCCGAATACAACACCAATTGCGCCCAGTGCTAATCCTGTTATTTGTTTCTTTGATTGATTTTCTGAAGATGTGGACATTAATATAAATATGCAGATAATGAAAAGTAAAAAAATATGCAGTTAAAGCTCATAAATTATAGCTTTCGAGATTAGATATAGTAATTGGGAAGTTAACTATTAACAATAGGCATCAAAAATACCGAGCATTTATCCAGAAATGCACAGCAATACTGGCAAGGTAACCCAATAAAATAACCGGCATCCAACGCATATGGAAACCAAAAGTATAGCCTTCTCTGATTTGGCCGAGTAATGCTACGCCCGGTGCCGATCCAATAGCCAGTAGACTGCCGCCTACACCCAGAGTAAGTGTTAGCAGTAACCATTGTCCGGTCGGGAGATCTGGATGCATGCTCAATACGGCAAACATCAACGTGCCGTTATCAACAAATGCGGACGAAAGGCCAATACTTATATTGGCGACTGTAGCGCTAATTTGGCCAAACAGGAAATGTGCAATAGCATCAAGATAACCTAGAAATCCTAGGGCTCCAATCATCATCATCGCGCCATAAAAGAATAGCAGAGTGTCCCAATCCACATGGGCAATACTTTTAAAAACGTCGAAGTCTTGGCTTTTATTGTCTCTGGGAGCTTCTACCTGGAACAGTTTGTAAACATGTTCAAAATCGCTTTTCACTTCGTGCGCTGTTTCAGTTAAATAGTAACTGAAAAATTGGAGTAATCCGAGCCCCGCCATCATGCCGGCTGCCGGAGGTAGTTCCAGAAAAATATTAGAGGAAACGGTAATGGCAAGGGTGATGATAAACAGAAAGATAATACGTTTACTCCCACGACGCAGCCAGATTGTGCTAGAGGACGCGGGGGGTGTTTCTTTGGGTATGAAAAAATGCATAACAGCTGCTGGAATCAGGAAGTTGACCATGCAGGGAATGGTTAGTGACAAAAACTCGTAAAAAGGCAAGATTTTATGCTGCCAAACAAACAATGTTGAGATGCCACCTAGTGGGCTTAAAGAGCCGCCGGCATTGGCTGCCACGACAATATTGACGCAGGCCAGAGCGACAAATTTCTTTTTGTTTTTTCCAACAGCTGCCGCGATAGTCCCCATTAATAGACCTACTGCCATGCCGCTGATGACGGTAGAAAGAAGAAAGGCGAGGATGCCAGTAATCCAAAAAAGTTGTCGATAGCTATATTGTCGACTTAGAAGCCAAATCCGAAGACTATTAAAAATACCTCGCTCTTCCATAACGTTTAGGTAAGTCATTGATACCAAAATAAACAAAAATAACTCGATATAAGCCAGTAGATTGCTTTCGAAGGCAACTGCTGCAACTTTGGCCTCTCCATGTAATGCGTAATAAATACATATTGCAAACCATATTAGAGCAGAACCCATAACCATAGGTTTGGATTTTTGCAAGGCAATCACTTCTTCTGCCATTGCGGCGATGTAGGCTAAAACAGTGACAGCTATTGCAAGATAACCAACAATATGATGAGTTAGAGGTAATGACGGGGTGTTATTTGAACTGGAAGGTTCGGCAGCAAAAGCCATCATCGGGAAAAGCAAGAATATAAAGTGTATGGTCTTTAATAGGTTGCTATTCATTTTGTGACGGAATAGTAGTGAAGAAAAATATAAACGTGAATTATAGCAATAAAATAAGAGAAGGGGGGGGGGGGGGGGTAAATTTGATTTTATTTGCTGTAAACAAATGGCTTGTTGCACTAAAGACTAAAAAGGCTGGATAATCGGCACCCTTAATTTATGAGCAAAATATGTTGGCATGAAATTTAATTTAATCAAGACTGATGGTCATGCTCGGCGCGGGCGTCTTACTTTTGCTCGTGGCGTTATAGAAACGCCTATTTTTATGCCGGTAGGTACTTATGGTGCGGTTAAATCATTAACCTCGGAAGATCTAACGGGTGTCGGTGCGCAAATTATTCTGGGTAATACCTTTCATTTAATGTTGCGACCGACGACAGCGGTGATAAAAGCGCATGGTGATTTGCATGATTTTATGCATTGGCATAAGCCTATTCTTACAGATTCTGGCGGCTTTCAGGTATTTAGCCTGGGTGCTTTGAGAAAAATCACTGAAAAGGGAGTTACTTTTAAGTCGCCTCTTAATGGCAGTGCCATTTTTATGGGGCCGGAAGAATCAATGCAAGTACAGCGAGACTTGGGTTCAGATATAGTGATGATCTTTGACGAATGTA
>CAJAHC010000270.1 GCA_903939355.1 uncultured Methylococcaceae bacterium
GACCCTGAACTCTCAGCTGCTGAAGTTCATGGAATGGCAACAGGTATGCTATGTATAAGTGGTCAGGCCGAAAGCGCATTTTGGTTAGCCGAACTAGCGATTGATAAAAATTCAATGGTAAGTGAAAATACTGATACATTAATCAGATTATTCGAAGAAACACGCCATCTATTAAGTAATGATGAATTTGATTTTGATCTATTTCTACCAGATGATGATGCCTCATTAACCGATCAGGCCGAGGCATTAAAAAACTGGTGCCGAGGATTTCTATTTGGTGTGGGCTCAGCAGTCTCAGCTTCAGACGTCCCAGAAAATGCCGTCGAAATACTAAAAGACATTGCCGAATTTACCAAGCTAGATGACAATGTCGACGGTGAGGAAGATGAGCATGCACTTATGGAAATTAATGAATATTTAAGATCCGCAGTCTTATTGCTTCGCGATGAACTAAGTTCCGACAGTAATCATATACCGCAAAACGGTGAGTAATCAATGAAGCAGAGTGAATTTAAAAAACGACGCAAGCAATTAATGCAGCGTGTTGGCGAAGGCAATATCGCTTTGATTGGCAGTGCTTCAATGCACACCCGCAATCGGGACGTTAACTATCCATTCCGACAAGATAGTGATTTCTATTACTTGACCGGCTTCAATGAACCAGACGCCCTAGCTGTCTTTGTTCCTGGTCGCGCCCAAGGAGAATATATTCTATTTTGCCGTGAATTTGATGCAAAAAAAGCTTTATGGGAGGGTGCTCACTCTGGACTGGAAGGTGCCACTACACATTATGATGCGGATGACGCATTCCCAATTGATGATTTGGATGACATTTTGCCGGGGCTACTGGAAAACAAAACTAAAGTCTTCTACCCTATGGGCTGTAATTTAGAGCTGGACCATAATTTATTGGAATGGATCAACCATATTCGCAATCAATCAAGATCGGGCATTATTGCCCCAGGTGAATTAGTTTCATTGGCGCTTATATTGCACGAAATGCGACTATTTAAAAGTGCTGAAGAACTAAAACTCATGCGCCGCGCTGCCGAGGTTTCGGCTCATGCCCATATTAGAGCCATGAAAAACTGTAAGGCTGGGCTTTATGAATATCAAATAGAAGCAGAACTTATTCATCATTTTATCGACAATGGCCTACGTGCAGTTGCCTATCCGTCAATTGTTGCTGGCGGCAAAAATGCTTGTACACTTCACTATACCGAAAATAACTCAAAATTAAAAAACGGTGATCTACTGTTAATTGATGCTGGTGCTGAATGTGACCATTATGCCGCCGACATCACGCGCACTTTTCCAATTTCAGGACGCTTCAACGAAGCTCAAAAACAACTCTACCAACTGGTTTTGAATGCACAAACGGCCGCCCTAGAACAAATCAAACCCGGTTTACCCTGGAATTTGGCTCATGACGCTTCAGTTGAAGTACTTACCCAAGGACTCCTAGACTTGGGTTTACTCAAAGGGAAGTTAAAAAAACTGATTAAAGATGAAAAATATAAACAATTCTACATGCATCGTATCGGGCATTGGCTAGGTATGGATGTCCATGATGTAGGTGATTATAAGATAAAACAAGAATGGCGGTTATTGGAAGCTGGCATGGTATTGACTGTTGAGCCCGGCCTATATATCCCCGTAGACTGCAAAAGTGTCGATGAAAAATGGCGGGGCATAGGCATTCGTATAGAAGATGATGTTTTAGTTACCCCTACAGGTCATGAAATATTAACCAGTGGCGTGCCTAAATCGATAGCAGACATTGAAGCATTAATGCAGGCAAACTAATGCAACAAGATTATGACTTATTAATTGTTGGCAGCGGCTTGGCAGGCAACTGTTTAGCACTGGCACTAAAAGATACGGGATTGCGGATAGCTATTATTGAGGCCAATACCCGCGAGCAATTACAAACATCTCCCGCTGGCGATAGGGCACTTGCTCTAGCGGCAGGGACAGTTATGATGTTGGATGGTTTGGGTGTTTGGCAAGGTATTAGTCACGCTGCCACACCAATAAAACATATACACATTTCCGACCGTGGTCATTTTGGCAAAACTCGATTGTCTGCTCAAAAAGAACATATCGATGCATTAGGTTATGTTATTACTGCCAGAGATATTGAAAGCTATGTTGCTAATTTGGTTAGTAAAGCGGGCATTGACCTTATCTCTCCCGCTCGTGTTATTGGTCTGATATCAGGCGATCAAGAAATTTGCGTAAACATAAAACAAAACACTCAGTCCTTAAACTTGTCCGCTAAATTATTAGTAGGTGCCGATGGAGGTTTATCTTCAGTTCGTCAGCTGCTAGACATTAACCAACTGATTACTGACTATGGTCAAACAGCATTAATCACCTCCGTAAAATCATCTATTCCTAATAACAATACCGCTTATGAACGTTTCACTTCTTCAGGTCCACTAGCATTATTACCTACCGCCAAAAATGAGTGTGCCGTGGTTTGGACTCGTTCAAATGAAGATGCAGATGCACTTATGTCAGGCAACGAACAAGATTTTCTGGCCGAACTGCAGAAGTGTTTTGGCTACAAACTCGGTGAACTTAGCCTGACAGCACCCAGACGAGCTTTTCCCTTATCACTCATTTGTGCAGAAAAATTGGTGGCAGGGAGAGCCGTAATCATAGGAAATGCCGCGCACCAATTGCACCCAGTTGCCGGCCAAGGCTTCAATTTAGGATTGCGTGATATTACCCAATTAGCTCAAATGCTAACCAAACAACATGAAGAAAATAAAGACATTGGTGCGGCAGATTTTTTAAATGCTTATGCCGTATCCAGAAAGAAAGATCATGACTGGACAATTGGCTTCACTGATACCTTGGTTAGAATTTTTGCTAATGAATGGTTACCATTGGCGGCATCTAGAAATATCGGACTAGCTCTTCTTGATCATATTCCTGCCGCAAAAACATTATTAACCCGGCATGCTATGGGTTTTGCAGGACAAACTAACTCAACTAAACAATAATTACATACTGTTTATTTATTGGGAGCGGGGAGTAATTGTAAAAAAATACCAAAATAAAACCGCTGCAATTGTAAGAAAATATCTATCCAATTGAGCGGGCTTATTTAGGGAAATTTGTTTACTTAGGCTTAACGTCTTTACTTGGTTCAGTGACGGGCTTTGATTCAGTCACTGCTTTTGTATCAGCTGATGGAGTTGTTGCCTCAGCAGGGGTATCACTCAACAAAATATCTTTTTTATTTTTATCAATAGTCTTTTGACCAATACCTTTAACGTTAGTCAAATCTTCTACTGTTTTGAACAAGCCCTTTTCTGTTCTGTATTTTACAATAGCTTCAGCTTTTTTTAGGCCAATTCCTGATAGTGCATCAGAGATAGTCTTTGCATCAGCAGTGTTAACATTAACAGGTGTAGCAAATACATTAAAGGCAAATAACGATAAAAATAACCATATTAACTTTTTCATAAGCTTTCCTCTAATTGAATTGAATGACTAAAAACATTCTTGTTATCGAAATATAAACAACAGGGATTCCCCAAAATCGAGTTTAGTAGACTATTTTTGAAATACAACTCAGATCACTATTTTATTTACAAACAGTCCACTTCCAAAGAGCAATCCTTTAGATAGTATTCGCCGTAATAATAGCGCGTTTGGGGGCTGGAAGTCCTTCACAGGTTAATTGATGATTCTCTACACTGAGAAAATCTTTGAGGGAATGAAACTGCATCCATTCTGTACTACGTTGTTCTTCAACACTGGTTGAACTAACATCAATCAAGCGTATATTTTGAAAGCCACATCGTTTTAACCAACTTATCAATGTGTCACAACTAGGCAAAAACCATACATTACGCATTTTGGCATAACGTCCTTCAGGTAATAACACCTCTCCCAAGCCGCCATCAATAATTAGAGTTTCCAATACCAGTTCACCGCCAGGTCTCAAACAATCTCTTAATTCCATGAGGTGGTCAATAGGTGAGCGTCGATGATATAGAACGCCCATCGAAAATACTGTATCAAAAACCTTTAAACCATAAGGTAAGTCTTCTATACCTAATGGCAATAAATAGACCGGTACTTCACCATATAATTTCCTAACCACTTGAAATTGAAATATATTAAGTAGCAATGGATCTATACCAACTACCATCTTTGCCCCAGCACCCAGCATTCTCCAACAATGATAGCCATTACCACACCCAACATCCAAAACTAGGCGATGATTAAGTGGTGAAATATGATTCTTTAGGCGATCCCATTTCCAATCTGATCGCCATTCAGTATCAATATGAATATTGAATAAATTGTAAGGCCCTTTTCGCCAAGGATGCAATGCTTTAAGTCGGCTCTCAAGCTCCATCATCTCTTCTTTAGTTAAATCATCCGATCGACCTATCTCTATGACGTTAGCATCCAATAATCGGTGTGTTGTCGCTAATTCCGGCATAGACTCAATAACGGATTGCCAATGAGACAAGGTGCCATGTTTGGTCAACTCAAAAGCACTGGCAATTTGCTGGGGTAATAATTTCACCCAATTATCGACTTTTGCATCAAGCAGAAGATTGTATAAAGGTTGATAATCAATCATTTAAGTACTGAATACATCTTTAAAAACAGCCTTTGACATGAAAGACAGCTCAACAGTGGGTAACAAAAAGATGAGAATCTGGAGGAAATCAACAACTAACCCAGATACTTCATAATCGGGTTAGTTGTTGAAAAGAAGACTTATGAATTTTTTGCTAAGAGGGCTTCTGAATTACGTTTTTGCAAACCATCAATAACAGCGCCCAAAGATCCTTTAGCTTGAACCTCAGTGGTAAAAGTTGTACGGTAATTAGTTACCAAACTAACGCCTTCAATCATAATATCGTAAGCTTTCCATTGACCATCACTCAATAACATCCGGTAGTCAACTGCCACAGGTTGTAAACTAGGCTGTATAACTTCTGTTTTTACAATAACTTTTGTCGCGCCTGCTTCAAGTTCAATGGGTAAATAACGAATTGACCAATCTTTAAATTCAATAAATGCCCGAGAATAAGTTCTTACCAATAACGTCTGAAATTCGTGTTTAAAACGCTCGCGCTCTTCGGGTGTTGCAGTCTTCCAAAGCTTACCCAAGACCAAGGCAGAAATTTTATCAAAATCAGTGCTTGGCAAAATTGCATCGTTAACAAATTGATTAACTTTTGCAAAATCCTTAATAAAGGATTTATCTTGCATTTTTTGCTGTAATTTTGCTGAAGCAGTTTCTATCGCTTGTTGCGGAGGCAATAAATCGGCAGCAATAACTTGAGTTACAGATATTAATGCTATTAATACCGAAAAAAAACCGAACAATGTGTAGCGCTTAACGTTCATAAAAAACCTCTTAAATAGAACTAAATATATATGTACAATATTTTACAAATATCAGCTAGCTTATTCCCTGATACAATAAATCTCTGTAATCTTTAAAGCCTGATCAATCCAACTTGAGAATGTGATTTCTTTTCTAACCCATTTAGCATGAACAAGATGACATATAATAACATCAATTTTCCTCGCACACGCATGAGAAGAATGCGCTTTAACGATTTTTCCAGACGTTTAATGCGCGAAAATCTTTTATCCGTTGATGATCTTATTTATCCTATGTTTGTAACGGAAGGCTCTAATAAAAGAGAAGTAATTTCATCAATGCCTGGTGTAGAAAGATTTTCCTTGGATTTATTACTTACCCAAGCAGAAGAAATCTATAATTTGGGTATTCCAGCTATTGCATTATTTCCTGTAACGCCCGACAACAAAAAATCTGACAACGCCGCCGAAGCATACAACCATGACGGATTAGCTCAGCGGAGCGTTCGTGCACTAAAAAAAGCTTTCCCTGAATTGGGTATTATTACCGATGTTGCGCTGGATCCTTTTACGATACATGGACAAGATGGACTCATTAACCAAGATGGTTATGTTATCAATGACGAAACCATCACTGTTTTAGTTAAGCAGGCTTTATCGCATGCTGAAGCAGGAGTTGATATTGTTGCCCCCTCAGACATGATGGATGGCCGCATTGGAGCAATAAGAGCAGCACTGGAAGCAAATAACTACAGCAACACCTTAATCCTCGCGTACTCTGCAAAATATGCCTCCAGTTTTTACGGCCCGTTTAGAGATGCCGTCGGCTCAGCAAGCAATTTGGGTAAAAGTAACAAATACAGTTATCAAATGGATCCCGCTAATTCCGATGAGGCCTTACGAGAAATTCAGTTGGATTTACAAGAGGGCGCGGACATGATCATGGTTAAACCCGGCATGCCTTATCTGGATATTATTCGTCGGGTAAAAGATCAGTTCGGAGCACCCACTTTTGCCTATCAGGTCAGTGGTGAATACGCGATGATTAAAGCGGCCTCAATAAATGGTTGGTTAGATGAAAAATCTGTTGTTTTGGAATCCTTGTTAGCGTTTAAACGTGCCGGTTGTGATGGCATTTTAACCTATTACGCCAAATCCGTTGCCGAGTGGCTGCAAGAATGACATCAATAGATCACTATGCCGTTTTTGGCAGCCCTATTAAACATAGTAAATCACCGCGCATTCACAAAATTTTTGCTACACAAACAGAACAAGCTATTGTATATGCTGCACAAGAAGTTACCGCTGAGCAGTTTTCATCAGCGGTCTCCACATTTTTTGACCATGATGGTAAGGGTTTAAATTGCACCATACCACTCAAAGAAATTGCTTGGACTTATGCTGATTCTAAAACTGCGCGCGCTCAAACGGCAAAAGCGGTTAATACTCTGATTAAACAGAATGATGGTTCTATTCTTGGCGATAATACTGATGGTATTGGTCTGATAACTGACCTAATCAATAATCATAATATCAATTTGGCTGAAAGCAGAATATTGATTCTTGGTGCGGGCGGTGCGAGTCGGGGTATTATTGGACCACTTCTTGAGCAATCAAAGCACCCTATCATGATCGCCAACAGAACTATTGATAAAGCCGTTAATCTAGCTGCAGAATTTGTCCACAAAAATACTGTCAAAGGTTGCGGCTTTAGTGATTTAAGAAATCAGCAATTTGATTTAATTATCAATGCCACATCACTCAGTTTAACCGGACAGCTACCCCCTTTGCCCGATGATTTAGTTGCCAAAAATGGGGTGTGTTATGACTTGGCTTACAGTAATGAGCCAACTGCTTTTGTCCGTTGGGGACAACAAAATAACGCATTAAAAAGTCTTGATGGCCTCGGCATGCTGATCGAACAGGCTGCAGAAGCTTTTTTTATCTGGCGTGGAATACGTCCAAAAACCTCACCCGTTATTGAACTGCTTAATGCAGAACGAAATACATAAACTTGTTCTACGTAATTACTAAAAACTTGAAACCCTAAAAGTTAAGCATTCTGCAGGATGTAAGCATTTTTTAACGAAATATAATGTTCTGCAGAATATTTCAAGAATTCTTTTTCTGATTCTTTCAAAGGCCTTGTTTGTTTGACTGGTGAACCGACATATAAATACCCACTTTCCAGTATTTTTCCTGGCGGAACAAGTGCTCCAGCGCCTAGCATTACATAATCTTCGAGGACTGCACCGTCCAAAATAATTGCTCCTATACCAATCAAACAATAATCACCTACGGAACACGCGTGAACTACCGCTTTATGACCAATAGTCACACATTTACCTATAGTTAACGGATAACCCTGCTCGGAATACCGTCCTGCATGAGATACGTGAAGAACAGAACCATCTTGAACATTCGTTCCATCTCCAATTTTTATACTTTCAACATCCCCTCTAACCACGGCAGTCGGCCAGATAGATACATTATTACCCAGAGTTACATCACCTATAACTACCGCACTTTCATCTATATAAACTGATTCTCCAAAGTTAGGCAACTTATCGTTAAATTTTCTAATTGACACTTTTCACGTCCTTATTTTTAAATCTAAAACAATTTGTCAGTGATATTGACATAAAATTACTTTTTAGGAAAAGTTAAAATAGTTTAAAGTGCTGGGCAATGGAATTATTTATCCTATTAAATCTATAAATTAACTCTATCAGCACTCTGCTTTTTAAGGCATAACATGAATGTTATACAAGGAAACGGTTTTATTGCCGAGATAATACGATCTTCCAAAAGAAAAACCTCTGCTATTAAAATACAAAAAGGCAAAGTATTTGTTATTGTCCCTGAAAGCTTACGTTTTGAGATAATAGAAACCTTAGTCGCAGGTAAGAATCATTGGATTAAGTCAAAATTGGCCATTCAAAATGAAGTAATGGCCACTCAACCGAAAGCATTTATTTCTGGCGGGTAGTAAGGCCCTGGGGGGTTTGTGTGCTCATGGATACAGGGTGACATAGATTTACGAAAAATTCAAACATATGTTCGAATTTAACTTGCTATTTGTCAGTGGTGGGGTGTTTAATTGTCTTATTCGAACAGTTGTTCGAATACCTTCCCCAAGGTAGTTCGCAGGAGAAAACTATGAGCACAGTGTCATTAGCTAGCAATACCAGTGTTTTACAAGGCTTTTCTAGCCCTTTCACACAATCGATCAATCCGTCCGGCGCATCACTCACTCGTCGTGGTCGACTAGCTCGCACTTTGTTCGTAGCTTCCCTGACCGTGGTCCTGGTGGCAGGTTTTGCTGCCCAATCAGGTGCCGGTAATCAAGTAGTGGCCCCAACCTCTTATGTGACCGTAGTTGTGCCAGGAGGAGAGACCCTCTGGTCTGTCGCCTCTGCATACTCGCGCGGGGATGTGCAGGCGATGGTTGAGGCGATCCGTGAGGCTAATAA
>CAJAHC010000271.1 GCA_903939355.1 uncultured Methylococcaceae bacterium
AGTTATTTCATCGTGACCATTTTTCCATCAGTGAAATACAACGACGGACAAGTCTGTCGCGTAACACCATCAAAGCATGGCTTAAGGAAACTAGCTCTGATGGCTATAAGTATCCTAAAAGACCTCAAGTTAATAGTAAGCTGACACCTTATATTCCAGCTTTGTTATTGGCGCTAGAGGTTGACTCGCGACGTCAAAAGCGGGATCGACGCACCGCCTTAATGTTGTTTGAGGCGATTACGAAGGATAGTTATACAGGTGGTGATTCCATCTTGACGCATTATGTCTGCAATTGGCGTAATGGCTTGATTTCGGGATCAAGAAAATCTTCTTTTGTACTACTTAAGTTTCAACTTGGTGAAGCCTTCCAATTTGATTGGAGCGAAGAGTCTCTGATGATCGGTGGTATTCATCGTAAAATCCAAGTGGCTCATACCAAGTTATGTGCCAGTCGTGCTTTCTATCTTTCTGCCTATCCAACGCAAACTCTAAAAATGCATATGACGCTCTCACCAAAGCATTCACTGCGCTGGGTGGTATTATCAAGCAAGGAATCTACGACAATAAGAAAACAGCGGTCGACATAGAAGCTAAGATCCAGATCTTTAGTTCATTTACTTTTGATGTCTTATGGCCACAAACGATACCTTGGATAACTAATCGTTGTTTGTTTTGCTAGTGAGCGTTTAATTTTTACAAAAAAAACGATCACCTCATGACTAAGGTAATCGCATCCAAAAGAGCAATAACATGAAGCATCCATTATTAAATGCAGTACAGTGACTGAGATACTCTGTTATTAGTTCAATTTACTGATAATTATTGGTTGTCGTTTTAGTTGAACGTATGCTAATTTCTGTATTTGTTAAAGTTCTCGCAGTATCAATTGGACTTTAAATTAGTTATACAAGCGTATGTTAGTAGTTTCTGTTCATTATTATCCTAAATAATTAAATACAATAAGGATGAGTAGCTGTAAAACCATGTACTTTAGCTTTAGTTACAAAATTGGGTGGTATCCAATTATCCGCGGCCTGATTTGCTAAAAAGCTTGCTAGCCAATGAGCTTGATGACGAATAGGTATTATAAATGGATACATTTGGGCGTTGGGTAGTTCAGCTACATCACCTAAGGCATAAATGGCCACGTCGGAGGTTTGCAGTGACTGATTAACTTTGATACCACGACCCACTTGCAAGCCGCTACGCTCTGCTAATTCTATACGCGGCTTAAATCCACAAGATACTATCAACGCATCAAATTCTCTTGTCACATCAGTCGAAACACAGGCTTTGTCCTCTTTTTTTGAAAAGCCTTTTACAGTCTGATTGAGCAATACAGTGACGCCTGAGTTTTGTAAGACTTCTAACAACAAAGTAGAGTCTTCAGGGACCAATTGCCGTTCCATTAATCTGTCCGTTGCATGAAATAGCGTAACAATATCACCGGAAACTGCTAAATCGGATGCAACTTCACAGCCAATTAAACCACCTCCGATAACTGCCCAAGCAGGCTGGCGATTTTTAGTTATCATTTCATTGCGAATCTTACGCAATCCTTTTAAATCAGCCAGACTATTCAAACAAAAAAATAGCTCACTATAAAGTCTAAAAGGCGGTGGAATAAAAGCGGCGGAACCGGTGGCAATAATCAACTTATCATATTGAAGTATGCTTTCTTGACAAAAAAGAGTAATCGTATTATCACTGCGATTAATCTCTATTACCTCAGTATCAGCGAACACGCTGATGTTATTGGTACGGAGCGTATCGAATGTTTTGAAAATAATAGATTGTTCAATATTGGCTCGACTAAAGCCATGGGAGAGAAGAGGCCTTGAATAATAACCGGCATTTTCTTTGGTGACCACGGTAA
>CAJAHC010000272.1 GCA_903939355.1 uncultured Methylococcaceae bacterium
GAACTTCCACTTCATATCAAATGGCCATTTATTTGGCTTCATGGTCATGATGAAAATATGGCTCGTACTTTAAATATCCCGGCACTTCAATATGTAGAATTGAGTATGCCTATTGATATGTAATTATGAATTGGGACTTACAACATAAAAATAACGAGCGAAGTTATATCTCATAAACAAGAATCTTTAAAAATTACCTCGCACCTTTACCCCACAAAATAACTTCTACTGTATTAATCATAATAGAGAAATCTAAAAATAAGCTGTAGTTTTTTACATAATACAAATCGTACTGTAATTTTTGGATAGTATCGCTTTCATCTGCACCGTAAGGGTAACATAACTGAGCCCACCCAGTAATTCCAGGCTTAACTCTATGCCTCTCACAGTAATAGGGGATTCGCTCATTAAACCCTTCAACAAACTCGGGTCTTTCGGGTCTCGGTCCTACAAAACTCATTTCACCCCTCAATACGTTAAATATTTGCGGCAATTCATCTATACGACATTTTCGAATTACTCTTCCTACTCTTGTGACACGGGTATCGTTTTTCTGCGCCCACTGAGCGCCGTTTCTCTCTGCATCAAGTTTCATACTTCTGAATTTTAATACTTCAAATTTCTTATTCTTTTCACCTACACGTTCTTGCCGATAAAATATAGAGCCCTTAAAACCACTTTCCAGAAAAATAACGACCATCGTTAGCAGCATTACCGGCCAAGCGACCATCAATAATGCCAAGCTTGCAAACAAATCAAAAATTCTTTTTTCTATTGAACGTAAATCTCCTTGTGCAAAACCATCGCAGGAAATTAGCCATCTTGAATTAACATCATCAAGTGAAATAATGCCTTGTTCTCGCTCATAAAACTCCACAATATCCATAATTGTCAATCCTGACATCTTACAATCCAAGAGCTCATCAATCGGTAATTCTATCGACCGATTATCCAGGGCAATAATTATCTCATCAATTTTATATTGATCAGCAAGGGCAATTATTTTTTTATCATAGTTAAGTATTTCACGCTGATCTACAACGGAATTTTCACCAGGCATGGCCAAAAATCCAACTATCGTAAAACCTTTATGAATAAGTGAATTATTGAGTGTAATTAATTGATGGGCTTTTTTGCCACTACCAATAATTAGAAATCGTCTTTTTAATTGATCAAGATTAACAATTTTATAAAACAAAAGTCGCGTTATCATTAATCCAAACAGCGCAAAAACGGTCGCTGAAATCAAAACGCTGCGGGCAATATACAGTTGTGGTATCGAATAGTAGATAGCAATAACTATCAAAATAGATAGGCTAAAGCTGACACATGTTCTTGCTGCCAGATTATATTCCTCTCTACTTAAAGACCTTCTATATAAGCCTAAACCTAAACAAGACAAACTCACTACCGATGAAAAAATTAAGCTCGCAAGAGTAATGTCTTCTAAAGTATACCAAGACTTTATCGTTAAGAAACGGACACTACTGCCAAAATACATTGCCGAAAAAAACATACAAAATTCAATCAATAATAACCATAAATAAGCTCTGGATATATAGTGGCGAAAAATGCGAATCATGTCACCTTCCTATTATTGATGTTTTTATTGAATCAAGGGTTAACTATTGCGCAACCTTGGCTTTAAGAAGATTTTGAAGATGGTTAACAGGTATTGCATAAGAAATACCGCTGGGCTTGGTTAACGCATTTTCTTTACTCTCTTGTATAAATACTTTATTAATAATACCTATAACATCACCCGTTTCTGGTTGATAGAGTGGACTACCACTATTACCAGGATAAGCGGTTGCATCCAGTTGAAATACTTTATAGGGTTCTTGCAATCGCTTGAGTAACTTTACATTTAGCTGCTCTGTTCTTATCATCGGTATTACATTGGGCGTAATAGCAGAAACTATACCTCTGTGAGTAACCGGAAAAAGACCCAAAACCATACCTATTGGAAATCCTGTAAAGGCATAAAGCTGGCCTTCCCTGACTGCTGAAACCGATCCTAATGTAAGTGGTGATAAAACCTCCCCCTTAATTTTTAAGACCGCCAAATCATGTTCTTTGTCTAACGCTAATTCTGTTGCGACAATAACTTTATCGCTATTGTCTTTATGGTAAAAAACCGCTAATTGCTCCATGTGCTCATAATCTATCTGCTCTGGAATCACATGCCAGTTTGTGACAATCAGACTGCCATCACCGACTGCAAAGCCGGTAGCAAGAAAAACAGCGCGTGGATTTCGCTTTGGCATATATGTGCCCACAGCCACGATACCTGGTTTTAATTTTGATAGCGTATCGGCAAGATCTTGCTCAGCATTACAGGTACTAGAAAAATAAGCAGCTAATATCAACAAAAAAGCTACTCGAGCGACTAATTCGTTTGTAACTATATTGATTTTAACTATCATTTTTGAATATCACGGAAAGTATGCAATTTGATAAATAACTTTTAAATTTAAGCGTGAAGTATCGCTTTATTTTCCTGACTTATTAACCTAGCCAATTTGAATTCTAGACCAAAAGATTTTTATTACTAGGTATAGTTACCTATCAATACTCATACACAATTTCTGAAAAATAACCATCACTAACCGGCAATGTAACTTTTATCTTGTCGTCCACGCTCGCGGTCTTCGCATCAAGGCAATGAATAGCAATAAAAAAAACAGTAGCGTCAATCGAGGTGCATCAAAGGGGCTATCAACAAAACCGACTACCATGAAGCCGCTAAAAGATGACAATAATACACAAGCAAAGATATCTGCTCGTAACAACCGACGGCAAAGTGTATATAGGGCTTTTGCAAATAACAAAGAAAACGCGATACTGCCCAACCA
>CAJAHC010000273.1 GCA_903939355.1 uncultured Methylococcaceae bacterium
CCAAAGACCTCTCTACAGATGCTGCTTCAATCAATATCTTTAGCGAGCCAAAACTAGATGGCTTAGCCATTTCCCTCCATTATGAAAAAGGGTTATTAAGTTACGCTGCAACACGCGGTGATGGTCAAATAGGTGAAGATGTAACGCATACAATAAAAACAATCAAATCTATACCTATCAAACTTGCAACCACAAATCCCCCCGAGCTACTGGATGTTAGGGGAGAAGTATTTATAACTAAGGCCGCTTTTAAAAAACTTAATCAACAGGCACTGCAAAATAATAGTAAAGTCTTTGTTAATCCAAGAAATGCCGCTGCTGGTAGTATTAGGCAAATGAATCCTAAAATCGCTGCGCAACGGGATTTGCAATTTATTCCTTACGGCATAGGTGAATATATAGGAGAACAAATCTTTGCTTATCACGCCGATATTTTAGACTTTTTACATCAATTGGGTTTTAGAAAAAACCCTCATTGTTACGCATTTACAGGGGGCTTTGAAAACTTTAAAAATAACTATGCAGTTATGGAGCAACATAGGGCGAAAATGCCCATGGAGATTGATGGCATCGTTTACAAAATAAATTCATTAGTTTTGCAAACCACATTAGGTTTTATTGCTCGCTCACCCAAATGGGCGGTTGCCAGAAAATTTCCTGCACAAAATGACGTTACCCAACTATTGGCAGTAGACTTTCAAGTTGGACGAACGGGTGTTTTAACACCGGTAGCTCGGTTGGAACCGGTATTTGTGGGTGGTGTAACTGTTAGCAATGCAACTCTGCACAATATGGATGAAATAGAACGCCTTGGGCTTTGTATTGGCGATAATATCGAAATCCAAAGAGCGGGAGACGTGATCCCAAAAGTGATTAAGGTAATATCCCCTGGTGAGCATAGACAACCAATCATCATGCCTGATCATTGTCCTGTTTGTAATTCGCCTGTTGAAAGAACCGAAGGCCAAACTGCTTTTCGTTGCACTGGGGGCTTAACTTGCTCTGCTCAAGGCGCCGAACGAATAAAGCATTACGCATCGCGTAAGTTTATGAATATCAACAATCTGGGTGCTAAGTTAATTGAGTTGCTTTATAGCAAAGGTATTATTACAACTATTGCAGACATTTATAAACTAAACATAGCCGATATTGCTGATCTTGAAGGGCAAGGTGATAAAAGCGCACAAAATGTGCTGGATTCTATCGAAGCATCTAAATCTACCAAACTAGGTACTTTTATTGGCGCCTTAGGGATACACGAAATTGGTGAAGAAGGTGCAAAAACAATTGCAAAATATTTTACGAATATAAATTCTATTACCAAAGCTACCTTAGAAGATTTAACAAAAATACCTGATATTGGGCCGGTAATGGCAAAAAATGCTATAACTTTTTTTAACGACAAAAAAAATCAAGCTATTATTGAAGAAATAATTGCGGCAGGCGTTCACTGGAACAGTGAAAAAAATGCACCTGCTAAAGAAGAGCACTTGCTTGCAGGACAAACATGGGTTTTAACGGGTACCCTAGAGCACTTATCGCGTAATGAAGCGAAAGCGCTTCTAGAAAGTTTGGGCGCAAAAGTAGCAGGATCAGTTTCAAAAAAAACAAGTTGCGTCGTTGCTGGCAAAGATGCCGGGTCTAAACTAGCAACAGCAAAAGTATTAGGCATTAAGATACTGGATGAAAAAGCATTTTTAGATCACTTTAAGAAAGTGCAATAGAATGCCTTTTTAATTCCACCTATTTTACAAAACAACTTTTTTCAGCTGAAGATTCAGCTTGCTTAAGTCTTGTCCTTAAATCCTTAGACTGTGCCGGATCACGAAAAACCGCACCGGCATCACCAGTTTGCCCTTTACTCAAATAAGTAAATGTTTTTGCAGCTTCGAACTCTGTAAAGGTCAGTTTTTCTGCTATTTTATCAATCTTACATCCACATGCATACTGAGTGATATAGTTCAGACCACCATGCTGTGCAACACAATTCAAAACATATTCAACACGATCCCTAGTCGGGTAGTCATTGACCAAAGTCTTTGTTTCAACTGGTGATTGTTCCATTGTATTTTCAGGTATCGCTGTACAACCGATAATGATTGTAGCCAAGCAAAGACATAAAATAGAAACTGTATATTTGTTTTTCATTAATGAAACCTATTCCTATAAATAAGAAAAAAGAGGACGCTCAAATCGAGGATTTAAGATTTAAAAATATGACTATTTTAACTCAAAAATGCTTTAATAACTGCTTATCAGTTTTGTTATATCAACGGTATAAGACTACTATCAATAAACTCAAATTAAATCATTTTTAACTTAACTGACCAATGCTGACTGAACATAAAAACAATCAATCTATCGTAATGGGAGTGATTCTCGCGGGTGGACTTGCTAGGCGTATGAATAATCAAGATAAAGGTTTGATTAATTATAATGGAAAACCCCTTGTAACTTATGCCATTAATGCCCTAAACGCTATAACCAAACATATTTTAATCAATGCTAATAGAAACAAGGAAACATACCTTTCATTTGGCTTTCCTGTAATTGCAGATCAAACTGACGGCTTTAATGGTCCTTTGGCAGGTATTTTAACTGCAATGATCAATACTGATGCAAATATACTGATTATCGTACCCTGTGATTCGCCGCTAATAAAGGACAAACATTTACAAAAACTATTAACTGCTCTTACAAAAAATAATGCTGATATTGCCGTGGCTTTTGATGGTACACATTTACATCCGGTTTTTTTGGCGCTAAAAATATCACTAAAAAACAGCTTACAGGAGTATCTAGACAGTGGTCAGCGTAAAGTTTTGAACTGGATAGAACAACAAAATATGGTTAAAGTTGATTTTTGGGATGAACCGGAAATATTTATTAACATCAATACACTTACCGAATTGGCTGAACTCGAAAAAACTAATACGCCTTAATTAAATATTAACTATGTGTTCAGATAATCCATGCCAAAGCAATAACACATCTAACAATTTGTAATCATTGAGTTGGCTGTGGCATAGTAGGGTATTTATAATATCTCGTTGCACTATCATTTTTACCGACAGACAATATTTTCTGATTACCTGTTACCTTTTCAGCTTTAGAAATTATTGTATTAGCTTGAGGCTTAACAAGTTTAACAGTTGATACTTTTGCTATTGGCAACACCCCTTTTTCAGTAGTATTTTTAACGGGTGGTTTTGCTACTTTAACAATAATTTTCTCAATCAATGGGGTTACCACTTTAGGTTCTGTCACATTAACTAAAGGTGCAACATTTTCTGCCACAATAACTTTTATCGGAGGCTCAGTTATTTCGACAGGTGATGTATTATTAATCAAAGGTAACAAAGTAGGCTTCAAGAACTTAACTATCTGTACGGGCAATGAACTCGTAAAGTGATAGAGTCCAGAATTTTCTCCTTGAACATAAGCGGTAATTACCCCAAAAAAACGCTCCCCGATAAAAAAGGTAAACGTCGCTGCACGACTAATAAATTTAGAGTCAAGCAGAACACCCCCTGGACCCCATATTTGCTTACGATGATCACCCGTTCCTGTTTTTCCGCCAACAGACAAGAACTTACCTAATGCATCAGTATAAATACCATTAAC
>CAJAHC010000274.1 GCA_903939355.1 uncultured Methylococcaceae bacterium
ACATGCAGTTACTCCTCTGTATGCATTATTAGCTGGCCTTGTCGGTATATATTTAGGTTTATCGTTAAATTATGGAGCTGAAAAAAACTTATTGGTTCCTATCATAATTCATGGGCTCTATGATTTTTTGGCGTTTGTTGCCTTGATACGTATGTATCGTAAGTCTTTATGATTGGCTGGAAAGTAACTTCAATAATAACTATGCGATATCTAACCTTTATATTGTTGTTTTTTTTAAATACTACTCAGATTTATGCTCATAATCAAAAAGTAGCAATTGCAAGCGCTCACCCATTAGCTACCGCTGCTGGATTTGAAATTTTAGATAAAGGAGGTAATGTTTTTGACGCTGCTGTAGCTATTAGCGCTACATTAGCAGTGGTTGAACCATCAGGGTCTGGATTGGGTGGAGGGGGTTATTGGTTACTACATAGGCAAAAAGACGATCTGGAAACACTAATTGATGGCCGAGAACGTGCACCTTTGGCTGCTGATAGTAAGATGTATCTTGATCAAAATGGAAAGGTTATTGACAAACTTTCTCTTGATGGAGCATTAGCGTCAGCTATTCCAGGAATGCCTGCAGGAATGGTGTATTTATCTGAAAAATATGGAAATCTGTCATTAGCTGAAAGTTTAACTCCTGCTATTAGATATGCCCAAACGGGTTTTGCAATTAGTCAACGGTATCTAAAGTTACTAAAACTTAGAGAGGATGTGATTAAAAAACAATCTCAGGCAGCCAAAATATTTCTCACGGATGGAGCATTACCCAAGCTCTATTCAATACTGAGGCAACCTGATCTTGCCAAGACATTAACCCTCATTGCCAACTCGGGTCGAGAGGGGTTTTATAGCGGTTCTATTGCAGATAAGTTAGTAGAAAGTGTTAACAATGCTGGTGGTATTTGGACAAAAGATGATCTTACTTCTTATCAAATTATTGAACGTAAACCTGTAACTGGGACTTATAAAGGTATTAAAATCACCAGTGCGCCACCATCATCATCCGGTGGTATTGTTTTGATTGAAGCTTTAAATATATTGTCCGGCTATGATTTGCAGAAAATGGATGAACTTACTCGTAAGCATCTAATCATTGAAGCACTTCGCCGAGCTTATCACGATCGTTCTATCTATTTAGGAGATTCAGACTTTATTTCGATTCCAGTTAAACGCTTATTGAACGAAGACTATGCTGCTGGTCAGCGCAGTAGTATTCGGTTTGATAAAGCATTGCCCAGTAATCTACTATCAAGTGTTAGTGAATATGAATCCGAAGGTATAAATACATCACATTTTTCAATAATTGACCATGAAGGAAATAGGGTTTCTGCTACGCTTAGTATAAATTTCCCCTTTGGTTCAGGGTTTGTAGCTTCAGGAACTGGGGTTTTATTGAATAATGAGATGGATGATTTTGATAGCCTGCCTGGCGCCCTTAATGGCTATGGTTTTGTAGGTGGCGTTGCTAATGCCATAGCACCTGGTAAGAGGATGCTTTCGAGCATGACCCCTACTTTCCTAGAAAGTGAAACAGATATTGCTGTAATTGGAACTCCTGGGGGAAGTCGTATTACTTCTATGATGCTTTTAGCTGCACTGGATTTCGTTAAGGGAAATGGAGCTGAATCCTGGGTACAGGTTAAAAGATTTCATCATCAATTTATGCCTGATTTCATTGAATATGAAAATGGTGCATTAACTGATATTGAAGTGAAAAATCTCGAAGATATGGGGCATCAATTAAAAGAGGCAAAATATCCTTATGGTAATATGCAAGCCGTTAGTTTAAATAAAATAACCAAACTATTGTCTGCGGCTACTGATAAGCGTGGTGAGGGCAGGGCTATTGTTAGATAATGAAGTAGTAATTTGGCACGGACGTTTAGCGAAAAAGAATGTAAATTATCAGGAATATTGGCGCATTCTTGCAGAAACTGAAAAATCACATGCTGCAAAAATTAAAAATAACTTGTTACAAATGCGTTATGTTGAAGTGCACGGGCGTGTAAGAAGTTTGTTGGGGCAAACGATAGGTCAGTTACCTGAAAAAATAAGCATAAAAAAAACAAAACATGGAAAACCTTACCTTGAAGAGCATCCTGATTTTGAATTTAATATAGCACATTCAAATGATAGATTATCCCTTGTTATTGGTTGGCATTGTAGATTGGGAATTGATGTAGAAGTGTGTAAACCAAGAAATAATATAACTGGGCTGGTTAATAAATGTTTTGCTTTAGAAGAACAAATTTTCTGGAAAAATCTACCAGAAAATGAAAAAAAAAATGAATTTTATCGTTTTTGGACGCGTAAGGAGGCTTTTGTAAAAGCTACTGGATATGGAATTGTCTTAGGTTTACATCGTTGTGTAATCAATCCTGAAAACCCGATGAAGTTCTTACGGATTCCTAAAGTATGCGGGAATATTTCCGAATGGTATTTGCATGATATAGATCTTGGACTAGATGTTTGTAGTGCATTGGTTACAAATAAGAAAATCTCTCACATAAGGCTAGTTAACATTGAAGACCATGACATTAACTAATAGAGTACGGTTTCTTTAGTCGCAACGAATATCCACAAAACTTCGTATAATGTATATTATGTTAAATTATGAAGTTTAATCGACAACTACATATTGTTTCGTAAAAATGCTTCAAACATTAATAGCGACCAGATTGCCGAACTGTAATCTCTTAAGCCACTTTGATGTTGATCAACCATTTGCTCTATAAATGAGTTATTAAAAAAACCGCATTGGGTTATCGTTGTTCCTAGCAAAGCTTCACGTACTTTATCTTTTAAAGAACCTTTAAACCAAGTATTTAAAGGCACAGAAAAACCCATTTTTGGACGATATAAAATATCATCAGGCAAGTAACGTTTTAAGGATTTCTTAAAAATGTACTTACCTTCACGACCTCTAAGTTTCATGTCTGGTTGCAGTCCAGCCATCCATTCAACCAATTTATGGTCAAGTAACGGCACTCTTACTTCTAAGGCATGTGCCATACTAGCTCTATCTACCTTGGTTAAAATATCACCTGGTAAATAAGTTTTTATATCTAAATATTGAACAAGAGATAAAGAGCTTTCAGTTTGTGCCTTATTAACATGCCTTCTGAATACTTCTACGGCTTGGTAACCTTGTAAATCAAGTTTTAATTGATCATTAAAAAGTTTGCTACGTAATTCATTAGATAACACTGATACACTGTGAAAATAGCCTTCCATAGAATCTCGTGCAATTGATTCAAAAGTAGATTTTGCTCTTAATATTTTTGGTGCCCAATCTGCTTTGGGATAAACCTGTCCCAAAAAACCAAATGCCGGCTTTCTGATACTATCTGGCAACCATGTGCGCATTTGGTCTTCGTAAGTATGCCAGCGATATCGTCGATAACCAGCCAGATTCTCATCACCACCATCCCCGGATAATACAACAGTCACTTGTTTTTTAGCGAGCTCACATACACGATATGTAGGTAATGCAGAACTATCGGCGTAGGGTTCATCATAAAGCCCTGCCAATTGGTCAATTAAGCTATAATCATCTGGGTCAACTTGACTTAAACGATGATTTGTATGGTAACGATCAGCAACTTGTGCGGCAAATTTTGACTCATTAAATGCCGGATTACCAAAAGATATAGAACA
>CAJAHC010000275.1 GCA_903939355.1 uncultured Methylococcaceae bacterium
GTTGAGTCTGTAAGTAGTAGTACCTTTAAGAGTATTTCAACTGATTTGGTATCTACATAGAATTCAAAAACCAATTGTTGTAGTATAAAATAGTTTGATTTATTTGGGTTTGTTATGTCTATAATTGTTTCTTTGGATATAGGTACTTCGAAAATATGTGTATTAGCATATTCATTGTCAGATAGAATTGTTTTAAAATCAGTATCAAAAGATAATAATTCGCTGGTTAGGTTATTGGACAAGCAATATCATGAGCAATCAATTCCTGCTATTTTAAACATTGTTTTTGATTCATTAAAGGAGCTTCTCAGTGGTGAAAGTGTTGATGCTCAAAGCGTTTCTGGTGTAGTTGTTACCGGACAGATGCATGGTGTTTTGCTGGTTAATGGTAAATTTGAGCCTATCACAAATTTAATAACTTGGCGAGATGGCAGATCTTTTGAAATTGCCAATGCTATCGGGACAAAGTTTGCAGCCAGTAATGGTTGTGGCTTGAGAGTTGGCTATGGAGGTGCGACTCTTGCATGGTTAGTCCAAAATCAGAAATTGGAAGCCGGATTCAAAGCTTTGACTATTGCTGATTATGTGTGTGCTGTATTAACTGGGAAGATTGCAACTGAGCCAACTCATGCGGCAAGTTGGGGAATCTATGATTTGACAAAGTCGCAATGGAACAAAGAAACACTGAATGAACTTTCTATCCCTGAAGAAGTATTGCCGGTGCTTTGTTCAACTTCAGAAATTCTTGGAGAGATTGTTCCATGTGTTGCCAATGAATTTGGTCTTAATAAGCAAGTCAAAATCTATAGTTCAATAGGCGATAATCAAGCTAGTGTAATTGGTGCAAGGGGGCAGAATCTTGATGCGGCTGTATTGAATTTGGGTACAGGTGGTCAGATATCTATTCCGTATAACAGTGTAGAAAGTTTTGATGGTTTTGAGGTAAGACCAATGCTTGGAAATAGTTACATTCTTGTTGGTGCAAGCCTGTGTGGTGGTTGGGCATATGCGTATCTTAAAGATTTTTTCAAAGCAGTTGTTAGAGATTTTGCTAGCTTAGAGCTTGATGATACTAATGTGTACGAAAAGATGAATTCATATTTAAAGTCGTCTTCTAAGACTAATCTTTGTGTTGTTCCTCGTTTTTGTGGTACCAGAGACAACGCTAATATTTGCGGGGCGATTACATTGATTGATACCCATAATCTAAATCCTTCTGAAATTACTATAGCATTTGCTACATCAATGGTTTCTGAATTGGGAAAGATGGTTCCAGAGAAGTGCTATAATGTTTTTTCTAAGGTTATTTTGAGCGGCAATGCGGTACGTAAAAACCATGCAATTTTAAAAATAGCTCATAAATATTTTGGTAAGCCTGTTGAGATGGCCAATTTAGATAAGGAGGCTGCAGTTGGAGCAGTCCTGGCGTCAATTAAAGATTAGTTTACTGTTTATAATATGAGAGTATTTCAAAATTGTAGTGATTGCTTTTATAGCACTGATAATAGGATGCCGGATGTGATATTATCTAAAAGTGATTATTATGTCTTTAAGGATCTGAAAAATGAAAAAAAAGTATCTTGCGGTTTTTAGTTTAGTTTTAGTGGTAATTTTATCGGCAATTGTCATTTCCAGTTGCTGTCCGTGCCTGTCTACTAAAACGTCATTATGTGATTCTATCAAATCTATCAGCTCAACGGTTAAAGGTCATAATCCAATAATTTTATACTTATTCGTAAGCTCCTGTATGGTAATAAGATAAATTTCATACAAAAATTATCGGACTGGTGGTGGTGATGTCTTGAATCACAAAAAATTTAGATGCGATTGCCCTGACCTACGACCAGGGCTTTATTTCATGAACAGTTCCACAACCGGTATTGTAACTGGCGGTTTTTTAACAGGTAGGTTTACAATCAAATCATTTGTGTTAGATTTTTTTAAGTTTTCCCATTTATTTGTGTATTCAGGGGCAGTGTTAAACTTAAGTTCAGAGCCATCATTAAGCAGTTGAGCATATTTTACCTTGTCATTTAGATTTTCTAAA
>CAJAHC010000276.1 GCA_903939355.1 uncultured Methylococcaceae bacterium
GTGGGAAATACTGACTCAGATTCCGATCATTCCGTTCGCATCAATATTTGCAGTGGTCAAGCCCATTGTATGGCAGCTAATAGAATATCTTTTGCTTTTGATTTTACTGGTCCTAGTGTTGCTGTTGATACAGCCTGCTCTTCTTCTTTAGTGGCAGTTCACATGGCCTGTCATAGTATTTGGAATGGCGAGTCTACGCAGGCACTAGCGGGAGGGGTGAATATTTTCATTGATGCTGATACATTTGTAGGCTTCAGTGGTTTATCAATGTTAAGTGCTGACAGTCGTTGTTTTGCTTTTGATGAGAGAGCGAATGGTTTTGTTCGCAGTGAAGGTGCAGGTGTTGTTGTATTAAAGCCATTAGCTCAAGCACGGGCGGATGGTGATCGCATATATGGGGTTATTCTTGGGACCGCTACTAATCAAGATGGTCACAGCCAAGGCCTTACATTTCCAAGTCAGGTAGCTCAAGAACAGTTATTGCGAGAGGTTTATGCTAAAGCGGGTGTGGCACCTGATCAGGTCTCTTATATAGAGGCGCATGGTACGGGGACGCCGGCAGGTGATCCTGTTGAAACTAATGCGATTGGTCATGTCTTAGGGCAAACTCGCCAAGTTGCCAAGCCTTTACTGGTTGGTACGGTTAAAACCAATATCGGTCATCTTGAGGCCGGTGCAGGTATGGCAGGCCTTATTAAAACTTGTCTTGTTATTAAGCATGGTATCGTGCCTGCCAATCTTCATTTTGAGCACCCCAACCCAAAAATACCTTTTACTGAGCTAAAGCTTCAGGTGCCAATTACGGCCACACCTCTTACAGATGTTAGTCCAATTATTGCGGGGGTTAATTCCTTCGGTTTTGGGGGGACTAATGCACATGTGATCTTGTCAACACCGCCTACCACAGACATTTTTGAACAGTCAGGTATGGATGCAAAAAAAGCATTTTTTGTTCTTATCCTTTCTGCTCGCAGCCTTGAAGCACTTAACGAACTTGCCAAGGCTTATGAGGATTTTTTCTATAAGTTACCCGGTGAAGATCAGTTAACGCTTAATGATATTTGTTATACGGCAGCAGTGAGACGTACACAGCTGCCTTTCCGTTTAGCGATAGTAGGCAAAAATAGTGATGGGTTGCGCCAACAATTGACCACTTATATTCAGGATGAAAAAGGAGTGGGCGTAGTCTATGGTCGTGTTGCAAATAAACGTAATTTACCGGTCGTTTTTTTATTTACAGGGCAGGGTTCTCAATGGTGGGGAATGGCTCGAGAACTATTGGTCAGTGAGTCTGTTTTTCGATCAGTCATTGAGAGTTGCGATAAGACATTGCAAAAATTAGCGGGCTGGTCCTTATTAAAGGAGCTCGTTAAAGACGAAGAGAACTCAAAAATGCCTGAGACAGCTTATGCTCAGCCGGCTTTACTTGCTATTCAGGCAGGGCTTATCGCTTTGTGGCGCTCATGGGGTGTTATACCTGATGCGGTTGTGGGGCACAGTGTGGGAGAAATTGCGGCGGCTTATGCTGCTGGAATAATTAATCTTGAAGCTGCCGTTGGAATTGCGTTTCATCGTGGTCGATTAATGGATAGAGCATCAGTACGTGGAAAAATGTTAGCTGTTGCAGCTTCTATTGAAACAATGATGCCTTATTTGTCTCAGTATAAGGGCCGCATTGCGCTAGCAGCAATTAATAGCCCACTATCTTTAACCCTTTCTGGAGATAGTCTGGCACTTGCAGAAATGGTAGATTCGCTCAGACAAGACAAGATTGGCAATAAATATCTTAATGTGAATTACGCATTTCATAGTGAGCTGATGGAGCCGCTCCAAGATGATTTATTGATAGCACTTAGAGACTTTCTGCCACGAAAAGCCAATGTGAAAATTATTTCTACAGTCACCGGTCAGGCTTCTTTAGGCTCAGAGTGGGACGCCACGTATTGGTGGAAAAATTTGCGGCAAACAGTGCAATTTGGTCCTGCAGTGGATGAGCTTATTCAGCAAGGCTATAGGACATTTTTGGAGGTTGGGCCGCATCCAGTATTAGCAGGGTCAATTAAAGATTGTTTAAGACATTGTAATATGGAAGGAACGGTTTTAGGTTCTTTACAAAAAGGTAAGAGTGATCAAGAATCCTTGTACAACGCATTGGGAGTGCTTCATACCTTAGGCGTAGAAATAGATTGGCGAGGCGTTTATCCTAAAGGTCAGCTTGTTTCATTGCCAAGTTATACTTGGCAAAGGGAGCGTTGTTGGAGTGAGGATGAAAAACGCGTGAGGGATCGGTTTATTAAATCGGATCACCCATTGCTGGGTACTCGACAACTTTCAGCCTGTCCGACATGGTCAGGATTTCTTAGTCAACGTTCGACACCTTATCTTAGTGATCATTCCTTTCAAGGAGTGTCTGTATTCCCTGCGTCAGGGTATCTGGAAATGGCCCTGGCAGCAGGTTATCAAGTTCAAGGAAGCGATGTCCTGGAGCTTGAAGATGTAGTATTTGAAAATGCTTGCTTTTTACCTGAGAATAACAAAATTCCTTTGGAGTTTCGATACATCCCAGAAGAGTCTCGTTTTGAGATTTATAGTCGAAATAAATTAGGCGGTGTTTGGATGCGTCATGCTACCGGCAGAGTGCTATCATCCTCAAAGTCCGCCGCGATAATCACTGATGCGCCCGAAATGATCATGGCTCGTTTATCCGAAACAGTATCGAGAGAATCGCTATATAAGAATTTTGTTACAGTGGGCCTTGACTATGGGCCGAGTTTTCGGGGTATTGTATCTACTTGGCGGAATGATTTTGAAGCATTAGGAGAGATAGAATCAGTTAGTGGCTTTGAACTGGAAGCAAATGAATATTTAGCACATCCAGCTTTTCTTGATGCTTGTTTTCAGGTTATTTTGGCAGCATTACCTATCGATAAAACTGTAGACAGTTATGCCAGTGCTTTTTTGCCTGTCTCAGTCGAACGGCTCCGCTTGTTTCGGCGTTTAGATGTCCATGCCTTTAGTCATGTGACTCTTAGAACTTGTTCGAAGGAAGCTTTAATTGCTGACCTTCATATAGTTGATGACCAGGGTATTATCATGCTTGAAGTCAAAGGGCTTCGCTGTCAAGCCATGGTGGAAAACTCAACATCAATGTCAGCTATTGATGATCTTCTTTATACATCTCGTTGGCTGCCGCAACCGCTAGTAGAAGTAGTGTCTTTACCTGTTTCTACAGGCACTTGGTTGATTTTTGCCAACCGTGGCATCCTAGGCAAGAACCTCAAAGAAAAGCTTATAGCTCAAGGTCAACAGGTAGTCATTGCTAGAATCGGCAATTATTTTATGCAAGAGGCGAATGGAGATTATCTGGTTGATCCAGTATCGAAAGAGAATTTTACACAGTTGCTTCATTCAATTAATAAAGACGGTAGTTTTCATCTTGCAGGTATAGCCTATCTGTGGGGACTTGATTGTAAAGTAATGTCTGAGACAACTTTACAGTCTCTCGAAAAAGATGAAAGTACCAGCAGTCTTCCATTGATATATCTGATTCAAGCTTTAGCATTGGAAAGGGCTATCAATTGTCGTTTATGGATTGTAACCCAGCATGCACAATCAACGGCACAGCAAGAACAAGCAATTCTTTCAGCGGGGCAAGCAGCACTTTGGGGTATTCGAAGGGTGGCAGCCTATGAACACACATCTTTTCAACCATCCATTATCGATATAGGCAATTTTAAAATTGATACAGACGCCCTAGTCGAGGAGCTTTTAGCTAATTCGATAGAGGACGAAGTCATGCTAAGGGATGGCAATCGTATGGTACATCGCTATGAACATACTTCGTTACATGAGTGTACGCCACTCTTATCTTACAAAATGGTACCGGAAGACCAAGCCTTTCATCTCTCATCATCTCAGCTTGGTACGCTTGATAACTTAAAATTAACCACTTTCTTAGCGCCAGAACTTGTTCCTGGAGAAGTACGGATTTTAGTCAAGTCTGCAGGTCTTAATTTTGCCGATGTTCTTAAGGCATTGGGTCTTTATCCTGATGTTACTGCTAATTCGGTGATTTTTGGTGCAGAGTGTGGAGGCATTATAACTGCTCTGGGAGATATGACTTCGATGGGAGGCAGGGCTGATCTTAAGGTGGGTCAGTCTGTTGTTGCATTGGCTCCGCATTGCTTTGGCTCTTATGTGACGACAGTAGCTCCTTATGTATTTCCAATTCCTAAGGGTTTAAGTTTCGATGAGGCCGCCGCCATCCCTGTCGTCTTTTTGACAGCACAATATGGGCTTATAGAAGTGGGTAGGCTACGAAGAGGAGAGCGGGTCCTTATTCATGCCGCCTCTGGTGGCGTAGGCTTAGCAGCCATTCAAATAGCAAAACGGGTGGGGGCCGAAATTTATGCAACGGCAGGTAGTCCTGAAAAAAGAGCCTATTTGCGTTCTTTAGGGATTGAACATGTTATGGATTCTCGATCCCTTGCCTTTGCTGATGAAATACTAGAACTTACCCAGGGAGAAGGGGTAGATTTGGTGCTTAATAGTTTGGCTGGTGAGGCTATTGCCAAAGGTATCTCAATATTACGGCCCTTTGGCAGATTTGTTGAAATCGGTAAGCGAGATATCTATGCCAATGCTCGACTTGGATTACGACCTTTCCGAAATAATATTAATTTTATTGTTGTGGATCTTGAGCAGGCCATACGAATTAACCCAAAACTTGTAAATCAGTTATTTAGTGAAGTGATGTCGGGTTTTATAGAAGGGGTTTTTAGCGCAATTCCTGTGTACACCTTTCCAATTACGGAAGTAGCTGATGCTTTTCGTTATATGTCTAAGGCACAGCATATAGGCAAGATTACGGTAAGCTCTGATGTAGCGGAAGCGGAGGTTGTTTGTCCGCCTAAGAAGCCGCCGGTAAAGTTTGATGCTACCTATCTAGTAACAGGTGGAGTGAAAGGTTTTGGTTGTACACTTGCTGTGTGGTTGAGAGAGCAGGGCGCAAGGCATATTGTTTTTGTCAGCCGGAGTAATGCAGCTTCTCCTGAAGCATTAGAAATAATTAATGAATTCAAGATGCACGGTTGTATTGTCAAAGTATTAACTGCTGATGTTGCAGATGCTAAGCAGCTACAGAAGGTTTTAGCCGAAATTGAAGTAACGATGCCTCCGCTACGAGGTATTGTTCATGCGGCTATGGTTATTGATGATGGCATTATTAGTCGCCTTGATAAGCATCGATATAGTTCAGTAACGCGGCCAAAAATTCTGGGTGCTTGGAATTTACACCAACAAACACTTCATAATGAATTAGATTTTTTTCTGATGACTTCTTCAGTGTCATCTATTTTGGGGTCACCTGGTCAGGCTAATTACGCCGCCGCTAATGCGTTTCTTGATAGTCTTGCGCATTACCGCCAAGGTATTGGTTTGCCGGCTTTGACTATCAATCTGGGTTCCCTTGAGATGGTCGGCTATGTTTCTCGTCATCCGGAATTGCTTAAATATCTTACTGATTTGGGTATTCCACCAATGCCCCCAGCCACTGTTTTAACAATATTAGAACGACTTCTTGGTAGCAATAATATTCAAATCGGTATTGCTCATTTTAACTTTCATCTCTTGGCCAATGGGATAGGTGGTCATGTACCTCCTCGCTTTAAAGATTTGTTGATCGATTATGGAAAAGAGCAGCGATCAAGTCAAAAACACCTCCTACTTAAAGCCTTGGCAGATGCTCGACCGGAAGAGCAAGAAGCATTGATTTTATCGGCATTAGCTCAGGAAATGGGACGTGTATTAAATGTACCTGTTGATCAGTTTGATCCAACTGTCACTATTAGTGAGTTGGGTTTTGATTCTCTTATGTCAATTGAACTGATTGTTTGGGTTGAGCAGGCTTTGGGTTTAAAGTTACCTACCGTTGAGTTTATGCGTAACCCTACAACTATTGAGTTAGCTAAGCTACTCTTGGGGCTTGTTGATGATAAACAGGTTGAATTGTTGTCTACTAAGTCGGTAAATGGAGATCTTACTGGGGATGCTCAAGTCAACTCAGCCAATTTATTACAGAATGAATTGCCTTCATCACGTGAACCTTTAAGCGCGATGTTGGAAAGTGCTAGTCTCAGTGCAATTGAGTTTTTAAGCTTGGAGTCTAATGAGGCCGTTGAAATAGTTTGTGATGCCTTTCAAAAGTATTTGGATTTGCCGGAATTTACCTTTATTAGCAATACTAGTGTGTCTTGTGCAACCTTTATTGAGAAGAACATAGAGATTCGCATATCGCGTTCCAGCATTGTCGATCCTGATTTAATAGGTATTTTGATTTTTGTAGGTATTGATGGTGCCGACTGGCGATTTCAGACAGGTCAGAATGAAGATTTGATTGCTCGAATAGGAAGGGCGCTGGTAAATTCTAGTGGTTGTCAGGTAAAGCATATTAGATCATTTTTGAAGGGCGGCAGAAATATAAAAAGAGATATTAGCTTTCATGTTGATGGCCAGATTATTGCAATTAATGATCCTGCAATTCGTCTTGTACCCATTCTTCCTGCTTGGGTTTGTATGACTAGTCAATATTCATGTCAATCAAATTATGAAGGGGCTCTCGATTTTGTTTTTGTAGTTCATCCGCGACATCGTACTGATCTGACAAAATTATTTCCTGAGGCGCATTTTTATCCGGACAGCTTGGTCTGTCAATTAGCATTGTTTTATGAAACTTATGTTAGCAGTTGGGTAGAATGCAACATTGGTGGCGTTACGCTCCGTGGGGAAATACTGTCCATACCTTATTCGCCATTGGATTTAATCGATCAGTTGCCGCGCGCACGAGCGGCATTAAAAGCAACTGTAGCTTATGCAAAAACCCGATCAACCAAGATATTAGGTCTTGGGGCACTTTTACCTGCGATTTCTAGCTATGGTGCCATTTTGCTTGAAGATGCCGGTGAGGTAGGTATCACCACTGGGCACGGATTTACAGCCTTGACAGTTGTAAAATATATTGAAGCTATTGAAACTGCTCGATTAGATTCCCGTCCAATTGCCATAGTCGGGGCTGCAGGTAGTACGGGGCGTGCAGTCATACGTTGTTTATTGCATGATAATCCTCAGCGCTCTTTGTTGTTAATTGATTTGCCTCAGCAACTGGGTCTAATTACGAAAATTAAGGGATTGAATCCTGAACAGCATATGGTGACCAGTGATAGAAAGGTATTAAAAAAAGCGGGCATCGTTGTGACCTTGACTAATGCCCCTGGCGCTATCTTGTCGGCTGATGAATTTGCCTACAATGCTGTTATTCTCGATGATGCACAACCCGAAAATGTCAGTGTTGATGTGCTCAACTTGCGCCCAGATTTGACGGTTATAAAATGTTTGGCGAAGGTTCCTGGCTTAAGTTGCCCGCTTGACTTAGGACTTTTTGGAGAGGTAAGTGATCCAGAGTTTACTCGCGAATTAACTTTTACTTGTCTTGCAGAGACTATCCTTTTGGCCGCTGCAGGTCATCAAGGTAATTTTACGATTCGAGATCCTTCAGATGAGCAGTTAGCGCTATTGCGAGATTTGGCCGAACAACTTGATATTGGGATTCCATCCATGCACAGTTTTCCTGAAATAGGCTTTATTGAACTGTAAATTAACTGAAATAAAACTGTGTGATTTAATTGGGCTGTTAATGAGCATATATTTTTGAAATATGTATTTTGAAGGTTGAGAGTATCTTAAAAATGTCTTCTAAGTCTGATGATAAAGATTTATTGAATCCAACGCGATGGCCGAGTTGCAGATTTTTTCATGGGATGTCGCTGGCTGTTTGGTTGAAATTAATTCGCGAACAGGGCGGTTGGATTCGACCATCGAAATGGGAAACATTTGTGACAGTTTCGATAGCGGCGGTAATTAACTCAATCGCTAATGTTATTTGCAACATAATGTTTAGTAGGCGTTTAGAAGAAACTATTGCACGCACTGATCCTGTATTTATTATTGGTCATTGGCGAACTGGGACGACTCTTCTTCATGAATTATTGTCGCTTGACCCACAATTTTATTGTCCAAATACCTACCAATGTTTTGCACCTAATCACTTTTTGATTTCCGAAAAGTGGTTTCCCAAGATATTTAAAAAAATGATCTCAGAATATCGTCCAATGGATAATGTTAAGCATGGTTGGGGCCGCCCTCAAGAGGATGAATTTGCTTTGCTTATCTTGGGGGCCCCATCACCGTACCGCCGCATTGCCTTTCCAGCAACTAACTCGTTGAAGCCAAGCGGTCTTGATTTGGAACTGATTAATGAAGTAGACCGTACGAGTTGGA
>CAJAHC010000277.1 GCA_903939355.1 uncultured Methylococcaceae bacterium
AAACATGACTTATTTTACCACAGACTGCTTAATCAGCTTCTAAGCTTCTATCTTTTGGCCAACTTTATCTTTGTATCCAAATATCCTAAACAAAGACAACTATTCAAGACAATCCATTCCTCTAACCTATTTCCATCGATATTCTCTTTATCTTACTGATAAACAGAGGTAAAAATATGAACATTACAAAGCATTCATGGCTTGATAAATAAACTCCTAGAATATAAAAATTTTTTGTCTGAAAAATATCGCCTCACTGAGAACACAATCTCAAAATAACATTACTTGAAAAGCAATGAATTTAAAACCCCTATACACATCATGGATGTATTTTTTATGGAATTACTTTATTTATATTCGTTTAAATTTGCGATAATACACAGTCATTATATTTATAGGATATCAGTCATCCATGTGGTTTAAAAATCTTAGTGTTTTTCGTCTTACCGAAGCATTCACCCTAACTCCAGAAGAATTGGAGAAAAAACTCGACCCTTTATCCTTTCGCCCCTGTGGCCTTCATGAAGAATCTACATTTGGCTGGGCATTTCCCTTAGGTAAAGCGGGGCAGCAGTTAGTGCATAATGCTAACGGCTTTATAATGCTATGTGGAAAGAAAGAAGAAAGAGTTCTGCCCGCGGCAGTGCTCAATGAAATGGTTCAAGAAAAAATTTTTGAGAAAGAAGAGCAACAGGCTCGTAAATTATCCAAAAAAGAACGTACTGAAATAAAAGATGAAGTAATCTTTGATTTGCTTCCTAAAGCATTTACCTTTTCAAGAAAAATATACGCTTATATTGATACTAAAGGTGGCTGGTTATTGGTTGATGCCGCCTCTGCAAAAAATGCCGAGGATTTACTTAGCTTGTTGCGTAAATCTTTAGGCTCACTACCTGCAGTACCACTTAATACTATCGAAAAACCTACCAGCATAATGACTCAATGGTTACTTAATGATAAAACTCCTGATGATATTACTGTAGAGGATGAATGTGAATTACGTTCACCTGAGGAGTTGGGTGGTATTATTCGCTGTAAACGTCATGACTTAGCTTTGCCTGAAATCAAAAACCATCTAAATACCGGTAAAGAAGTTATTAAACTAGCGGTCAGTTGGGCGGACCGTATCTCCTTCATTATTGACGAAAATCTGGTTATTAAACGCCTACGCTTTCTTGATCTCATCCAAGATCAAGTCACTGATATTGAAACTAATGATGATGCAACACAATTTGATGTAGATTTTTCAATTATGTCCGCAGAACTAGCAAACTTCCTGCCACGCCTGCTTGAATTATTTGGCGGAGAAAATAAAGCGTAAAAAAAAGCCCGATGGCATAACCATCGGGCTTTTTTATGCTCTAAAGCAACGATGATTTATTTCATCATTGATTTTTTGAACATGTTGTCCAATTTGCTGTTAGTGTCTTGAGCATATTGAGCAGCACGGTTAGCAGCAGATTCTGCAGCTGAAGCTTTAGCAGCTGCATCAGCAGCAGCACTTTGTGCACTTTGTGCATCAGAAGATGCTTGTGCAACAGAAGTTTTCAAACCGTCAATTTGTGATTGAAGACCTTCGATATCACCATTGCTTGCGCAACCTACAACTAAGCTAGCAACCATTGCGATCATTGATAATTTTATTACTTTTTTCATATTATTTTCCTTAGTCAGAGTTATTACTACAAAAAAACATTATAGCTGGCAATGATTCTACTACTATTTGAGAAATCTTCCAACTTTATTTTATTTTAACCAGTGTTCCAGTTTCAACCAATTGGCTTAAATGATCAATCTGAGTATTCGTTAATGCTATACAACCATGAGTCCAATCGAATGCTTGATGGATTCTTGAATCAGCATTTCCGAGGCCATGTATGCCAATTTGACCACCTAACACGGTGTTTTGTGGCGGAATTTGGTTAAACTGGTGAGCACTGATAATCCGTTCGTAAGTGAGTCGATCAATAACTTGCTTACGTAAAGCATTTTCGGCATCCTCTGCAGAAGGATAAGTTAACCCAAAAAATCGTCGAAAGCTACTTTTTTTGCCAACCCAACCTATTCTGTAACTGCCGAAAGGCGTTATATTATCACCTCGATGTCGTTTCGACCCTGCACCACCTCGACCAATAGCAATCGAATACAAAGTTTCAAGTGTTCGCTCACCTTTCTTTACTTCAATTTTACGCTCATGTGTGTCTACTAAAAGCCAAACGTCAGGCTCTGCAGACACCGTAAAAGAGACTAAACTAACGCCCAATAATAAAAAAATTCGCAACATATAAAATTTACACTAGACAAGAAATTTGGTGTACTTTATCAAGCACCTTAATTATCGCACCAAGGATCACATATGCAAATAGAAACCATCACATCAGAACCTTACAAAGACCAGAATCCTGGAACATCAGGACTTCGAAAAAAAGTTAAAGTATTTCAACAGCCCGGATATTTAGAAAATTTTGTTCAATCTATCTTCGACTCCCTAGAGGACGTTAACGGAAAAACCTTAGTTTTAGGCGGTGATGGTCGATATTTTAACAGAATAGCCATTCAAATAATTATTAAAATTGCTGCTGCTAATGGTTTTGGTGAACTTATTATTGGACAAGGTGGTTTGCTGTCGACTCCAGCAGCATCCAATATCATCAGAAAGTATAATGCCTTTGGCGGATTAATTCTTTCTGCCAGCCATAATCCTGGGGGACCAGACGAAGATTTTGGCATCAAATACAATGTAGAAAATGGTGGACCAGCCCCTGAAAAATACACTCATGCATTTTATGAGCGCAGTCAACATATTGATTGCTATTTAACTGCCAGAATTGAAGACATTGATCTGGATCACATTGGCTCTCAACAACTCAAAAACCTTAAGATCACTATCATTGACCCCGTCACTGATTATGCCGAATTGATGCAATCTATTTTTGACTTTAACTTACTCAAGCAAAGTATTAGCTCTGGCTACATTACCCTGCTTTTTGATGCCATGAGCGCGATAACCGGACCCTACGCCAAAAGAATCCTTATTGATATACTAGGCGCCACACCTGAATCACTTATTAATGCAGAACCATTAGAAGACTTTGGTGGACATCATCCTGACCCTAATTTGGCACATGCACACGAATTGGCCGAACGCATGTTTAGCGCCGACGCACCGACATTTGGCGCCGCTTCCGATGGGGATGGGGATCGCAATATGATCACCGGCAGCCATATTTTTGTTACGCCAAGCGATAGTTTAGCCATTATGGCAGCCAATGCCCATTTAATTCCGGCGTATGCAAAGGGCCTAAAAGGTGTTGCCCGATCAATGCCTACCAGCCAAGCAGTTGACCGTGTTGCTGCTAAATACCATATACCTTGTTATGAAACACCAACTGGCTGGAAGTTTTTTGGTAATTTACTGGATGCAGGAGAAATAACACTATGCGGCGAAGAAAGCTTTGGCACCGGCTCTGATCATGTGCGCGAAAAAGATGGCTTATGGGCTGTACTCTTCTGGCTTAACTTAATTGCTGTAAAACGCCAAACCGTTGCCGATATCGTTCATGATCATTGGCGGATATTTGGTCGTGATATTTATTGCCGCCATGACTATGAATCCGTAGAAACAACTATCGCAAATGGAATTGTTGATCACCTAAGAAATCAACTAGCCACTTTACCAGGAAAAAGTTTTGGTGAATACACTGTTAAATATGCTGATGAGTTTTGCTATGAAGACCCGATAGATGGCAGCATAAGCAGTAATCAAGGTATCCGTATTGGCTTTGAAAATGGCTCACGAATGGTATTTCGCTTATCCGGAACAGGAACGGTTGGCGCAACTTTACGAATTTATATTGAACGTTTTGAAGATGATGCTAG
>CAJAHC010000278.1 GCA_903939355.1 uncultured Methylococcaceae bacterium
AATGTGGCGGTTGTGAGACTAATGTGTCAACAAAACTAAGTAAAATTGAAGGGGTGGTATCTGTTAATGCATCATTTAAAAGTAATCAGGTCACCATTGTTTTTGATAATGAGAAAACCACATTAGCCATTTTAAAAGCGGCTATCACTGAGGCGGGTTATAGTGTTAATAGCGACTAAATTATAAAAATACGGCTTGGGTGAATGGTTATGAGTACTGAAGAAATAATTGAGACACGACTATCGATTTTAGGGATGCGTTGCGCCGGATGTGTGAGTTCTATTGAAGGTGCATTGACAGTGGTTACGGGAGTGGTTTCAGTCAGTGTTAATTTTGCTGATCACTCGGCGATTGTTAAAAGTCATACTGATCCGGAGATGTTGATACGGGCAGTTAAAGATGCCGGCTATGATGCAGCTGTTATGGAAGGTTTTGAAGATCCGGCAGAACAAGAAGCACAAGAGGTTCTGCGTTATCACAAGCTGATGAAGAAGGCTTTTGTTGCGGGTATTTTTGGCATCGTTTTGATGGTAGCCGAGCATTTTAATTGGTTGCCGGAAATAGGTTCAGCAACCGGGAAGTGGCTATGGCCTGAAATAGCGCTTATTACGCTTAGTATATTGATCTATTCAGGTTGGCATTTCTATAGTGGTGCAATTAAATCATTAAGTTTGGGTCAGGCCAACATGGATACCTTAATTGCTTTGGGGACTGGTTCTGCCTGGTTATATTCTTGTATAGTCATAGATTATTCAGATACCCTGCCTGCTTTGGCCAAACACGCCTATTTTGAAGCAGCTGTCGTCATACTAGCTTTTATAAATCTGGGGACAGGCCTCGAAACGATGGCTAGAGGAAAAACTTCTAGTGCCATCCGGCAGTTAATAGGTTTACAGCCTCGAACAGCTCGTGTCATTAGAAATGCAGAAGAAATCGACATTCCTATAGAAGAAGTTGGTTTAGGTGAAACGCTTCGAGTCAGACCGGGAGAAAAAATCCCAGTTGATGGTGTTTTGCTTGAAGGTCATTCCACTATGGATGAATCTATGTTGACAGGAGAACCCATGCCGGTAGAAAAGATTGTCGGCTCAGAGGTTGTTGCAGGCACCATGAATCAAACGGGTAGTTTTTTATTTCAAGCAACTCGTATTGGACGAGATACCGCGCTAGCACAAATCATAAAAAGTGTCAGGCAGGCACAAAGCAGTAAGCCTGAAATTGCAAGACTTGCCGATAAAATTTCCGGTGTTTTTGTACCGGCCGTTGTGGTGATAGCCGTGTTAACTTTTTTTGTGTGGTATGTTTTTGGCCCTGAACCCTCTTTGGGCTATGCATTTGTAACATCAATGACGGTTCTGGTTATTGCGTGCCCTTGTGCATTGGGCTTGGCAACCCCTATTTCCGTGATGGTTGCGGTTGGTAGAGCTGCACAATCAGGAATTTTGATCCGTAAGGGCGATGCCTTACAAACAGCAGGTAAATTGACTTGTTTAATTCTTGATAAAACTGGCACAGTTACTGAGGGTAAACCGACTGTATCAACGATTGAAGCCATTGATAATGTCAGTGAACATCATATTTTGCAATTAGCGGCAACCATAGAATCAGGATCGGAACACCCCTTGGCAGCAGCTGTTCTATTGGCCGCTGAAAAGAAGCAACTGACACTCGACAAGGTTTTACAATTTGAGGCGATTGCTGGGTTTGGTGTTACCGCCCTTATTAATCAAAAAAAGGTGGCTTTCGGTAATAAAGCTTTAATGGATGCCAAAGGTATTACTTTTTTACGCTATAACAATATACTGGAAAAGCTTTCAACAAAGGGACAAACACCTATGTTACTGGCCGTTGAAGATAAAGTAATCGGTATTATTGCAGTGTCTGACCCCATTAAAAAAGACTCGGCACTAGCAGTTCAGAAACTGATAAAGCAAGGGTTACGGATTATAATGGTAACCGGAGATAATGAAATAACAGCTCATGCCATCGCTAAAGAAGCAGGCATTACAGAAGTAAGAGCGCAAGTTTTACCTCAAGACAAAGCAGCAGTGATTAAAGAATTACAAGCTCAGGGTGAAATAGTCGGCATGGTAGGTGATGGAATTAATGATGCGCCAGCACTGGCTCAGGCAAATGTTGGATTGGCAATTGGAACAGGAACTGATGTAGCAATTGAAAGTGCTGATGTAGTTATTTTACAAGGTTCCTTGTTAAAAGTACCTGAAGTGATCGAGTTATCCAAAGCGACGGTCATTAATATCAAACAAAATTTGGCTGGTGCATTTTTCTATAATACTATCAGTATTCCCGTTGCCGCAGGTTTGTTGTACCCATTGTTTGGCATTTTATTAAACCCCATGATTGCCGGTGCAGCAATGGCAATGTCTTCTTTGACAGTAGTAACTAATGCCAATCGTTTACGTTGGAAAAAATTTGGCGAGAGTGAGTGATAAATTGAAAAAAAGGGGGGGTGAAATTGAATTTAATCTCCTTTTTAACAACAAAAACTTAAGAGTAGGAGTCGTTGTGCTTGGATTACTTGTTCAAAGGCTCATGGATTTTAATTAAGCGATTGATGATAAGTTTTGTTGTTTAATACATAGTCGCTCAATTGGAAAATGGCAGCTAAAGCAACTTCCCTTTCCCAGTACACTAGTTATATTTAGACGGGCTTCGTGACGCATAAGTACATGCTTGACGATGGCTAAGCCAAGACCAGTGCCGCTTATTTTTTTGACACGCTTGGTTTCAACACGGAAAAAACGTTCGGTGACTCTGGGGATATCATTTTTTGAAATACCTTCGCCCTGATCTTCTATCGATAGCACTAATGATTTAGTATCATGAAACCAGCGTACTGTTATAGGATATTCAATGTTTGAGTATTTGAGCGCATTACCCAACAAATTTGTGAATGCACTTCGTAATTCATGTTCCTCACCTAGGATATGAGCGTCAGTTTCAATATTTAATTTTATTCGCCCTGATGCATTATCGAGGTTATCGCCTTCATTACAGATTTGCTCCAATAAGGAAGGTATGTCTACACATTCCGTTTTTTTCTGTTGTGTTTCCAGTCGAGTTAATAGCAATAAATCATCAACCAGATGTTGCATACGTTCAGTTTGTCCTTGCATTTGGACAAATGAGCTGGTTAGTAAAGGCGATTGTTGGTCATCCATATCCACTAAAGTTTCCAGATAACCTTTTAACACTGTTAAGGGCGTTCTTAGTTCATGGGAAACATTTGCAACAAAATCTTTGCGCATACGCTCCATTTTCTTTACCTGAGAAATATCTTGAGCTAGGAGTAATCGCAGTCCAGCACCGTAAGGGATAACCCTAACTTCTAAAGTAATTCGATTATCTGTCGGTGAAGGGAAAATAACAGATTCTTTATAATTGCCTGTTTTAAGGTACCGAATAAATTCAGGGAAACG
>CAJAHC010000279.1 GCA_903939355.1 uncultured Methylococcaceae bacterium
TGCCATATAACGATTGGAAAGATAAATTTCAACAAGAGTCCACATCTGAACAATTGGCGGCTTATAAACAGAGACAAGAGGCGAAAAATTAGCCAGGTATTTTTATGTCAAAGGATAAATAGAGTTAACTCAAATACTTTAACCTGCGGCAATGTATCACCCTAAAACTCACCGTAGCGAAGACCGCATGGTCAGTAACCATCAACCGCATGTACGTCCTATTATTTATAGCAATCTCAATAAGTCAGTTGAGTTCGGCGCCAAAAAATGCATTCCGATTGAAGGTAAGTTTGGATAAGGTAAGTGTGCTTATGGGCTCAACCAGATTCAAGCTAAAACAACTCGTTAACCCGACCCCATTGATTTCAATTTTCGTCGAGTTTCTTTAAGAACCCGGTGGATTACAAGGGGAGCTCGTCGTATATCTTTAAGAACTCGGCGGATTACAATGGGAACTCCTCGTGTTTCTATAAGAACTCAGCGGATTACAACTGAAACTCGTCGTGTTTCTATAAGAACTCGGCGGATTACAGCTGGAACTCGTTGTGTTTCTTTAAGAACCCAGCGGATTACAACTGGAACGGGTCGTGTTACTTTAAAACCACGCGGATTGTAAGCAGCCCGCCGCTTCAGGACTTGGAACAATGCTTAATTGCAATGACTGTGTAACTAGCAGCATGACTACATCAGGTGCAACCGCGAAAAATCAAGCTAATCCCTATTGATTCTGTTCATCCTTTTGTAGTTACTGTAAAACCTTACAAAACATTTAATGCGAATCCCTTAAAGCAATAATTTAATGTTATTCTAACCAAAAATTAAACTTGTTAAACCGCCGCTTGAGTCGTCTCTCATAACATCAGACACGCACTACATGCAGTAGTTGTTAAAGCAAATACTGATATTAATGTAATTTGGCTTTATCACCAGCTAAAATTATTAAACTTAAATCAATATGCTACAGGGGTAGCTCAACCAGGTCTTTCAGTTCAAAAGATTCTTAATGTATCTACAACCGTTCCACCCATCGAAGAGCAAGAAAACTTAGTTCAAAAAATAGCAGCCCAAGAAACCATCATCGCCGCCGCACAACAAACAATCGACGCAGCAGCCAGTAAAAAACAAGCCATCTTGAAACAGTATTTATAGGAGAAAACCATGCTTAATAGCCAAGAACTTTACCAACAAGCCAATCAGTTGCCTCCGCTTGAAAAACTACGTCTGGCCGAATTATTACTGGCCGATTTGGACACCCCAGATCCAACGATTGATGCGATCTGGCTTGATGAAGCACAAATAAGATGGAAAAAATACCAAGCCGGAGAGCTAACAACTGTCAGCTATGAAGAAGTAATGGAAAAATATAAATGAAAATCGACTTTCTTGCGGCAGCGCAATCGGAGTTAGATGATGCTTTTGAATGGTATGAAGCCCAGCAAAAAAATTTAGGTGTGCAGTTTATTGGTGAGCTCAATGCTGCCATTAAAAGAATCTCTGCTTATCCCGATTCTTATATGTTAATCGACAGCACAATCAGACGCTGTCTAATTAAACGTTTTCCTTATAGCATTCTGTATGGGATAAATGTTGATATGATTGTAATTATTGCTGTTGCTCATCTACATCGAAAACCTAATTATTGGCAAGGGCGAGTAAGATAAGCGCTAATAAAATCTAGTTCATCTTGAACAGTATTCATAGAAGTAAACTATGCTGATTCTATGGAATTATTATTAGAAGTACCTGGTTGACCGAGCACATCCATCGTGCCATATTCATATTTAATAAGGCGAGTATAACGCGGTGATGGAATTAATAAATCTAAACATTATAGACGGAAGCATTTCCAAGAAATGACTAAAATATGGCTTTTAAAGCGTGCCTGCCAACTTCAATAATTACGCTGTAATAATTGTAATTTGCAAAACGCCTACATCAACTACCCAGCCTGCAATAATAGGGGACGTACAATGATTAGAAAGGTATGGTAATCAATGGGGGTAAATTACAATACTGTTAGTTCAGGAGTACCAGTATTAAATGGTTCAAATTTACCAAAATTCAAACTACTTGAAGAAGACTTTAGATAGGTGACAATGGAAAAAGCTAGAGCTTTTAGGAAAGCAATAGCAAAAATAAAAATCAAAGGGGTCAGTGTCGATGATTTTGAAAACTAAACATCCCCCCGCTTAAGCTGGCGGGCTTGAAAATCGATGGCGCCATAATCAACGCCCCCTTTGATTTTGTTGATTGACTTTAAGGTTAAAACCACGCCTGCCAAACAAACCGTTAAACCCTATAACTGTAATCAAAAACTTGAGGAACTAAATGTGAGCATTTTACAAGAGTTTAAAGAATTCGCCATCAAAGGCAACGCTATTGACATGGCTGTGGGCATCATTGTCGGCGCTGCTTTTGGTAAGATTATTTCATCTTTGGTTGCCGACGTATTCATGCCCCCAGTTGGTGTGTTAATCGGAGGCGTGGACTTTACCAAACTGGAATTCATCCTCAAAGAAGCCGCCGGAAATGTACCTGCCGTTACCATCAAGTACGGTAATTTCATTCAATCCATGGTTGATTTTACGATTATTGCTTTTATCATTTTTATGGTAGTAAAGCTCATCAATAACCTTAAGAAAAAAGAACAAGCGGCCCCAGAAACTGCTCCAGAACCCTCCAAGGAAGAGTTGCTGCTGACTGAAATCAGGGATTTACTTAAGGAAAGAAAATAATCGTTATCGGGAAAACGGGTCTAAGCGACGAGAGTGACAGTAACATTTAAAAGCGTACTTTAAAGAACGATTGAATATATCGGCATATCGATGTATTCATTTTTGTACTTCAACTATATAAAGTGAGTCGGGCATTATAGATGCCGGACCCACTTTATTGTCCAATTAGCAGTGTTATTCGCTTTCAAACCAACGAGTTAGCTTTGTGCTAAGGTATCAGAGTATAAGTAGCTTCATTCGCTTTTTTTAACGCGGACTTTAGTTCCAGCTATTTGCTGTCCATTTAGAGCATTCATAGCTGCTTTGGCATCGCCTTGTTTTGGCATTTCAATAAATCCAAAGCCTTTGGAGTCTCCAGTAACCTTGTCGAACACCAAACTACAGGACTGAACGGTACCGTAAACTTCAAATAAAGCTTTTAGCTCTAATTCGGTGGTTGAGCGTGCTAAATTGCGTATTAGTAGTTTCATGGGTTTATAGTTTTATTTAAATAAAACAAATTATACCGTGCTTTTTACTATAGCATTTTGCTTATCAAAACTAATTGAAATGTTTTATCTTTAAAGGCTAGTAGCTTTGGGTATTGATTTGTAATCCCTGTAATAGCTCAGGGTATAGGGTAATATTTGATTCTATGTGGCCATCAGGATAAAGATTTATAACTCGATAGCCTGGCTGGGTTGTGTCTAGGCTAAAATCTTGACTTTGGGGTTTAAATTGGAAGCAGGTTGAAGGTGTTCCAAAAACGAGAATACCATCAGTTATAGTTTCTATTGTTTGATGGATATGACCAGTTGTTACAGCCTTTACTTGTGGGTATTGTTTTAGAATACTCAAAAAGGCCTTTCTGTTTTTTATCATCATGGTGTCAAGCCAGGCACTGTTGGTCTTTAGGCAGTGATGATGAACTGCGATTAACGTATGCTGATTTGTTGTATTGGATAGACAGTCCTCAAGAAATAGTAATTCTTGTTCCGATAAATAGCCTCCGGGAGCTCCTTGTATTTGGCTATTAAGACAAATTAATTGCCAGTTTTCAAAAGAAAGCTGCTTTCGGCAAGTCACTTGGTCTGTGCAAAAAATTTGCTGCATTAGTGCATAATCATCATGATTACCAGGAATACAGATTGAAGGGGTATTATAGGATTCAAGACTTTTTAAAATCCTCAAATAACTTGCTGAGCATGGATCTTGAGCTAAGTCGCCGGTAACCAAAATTAAATCAATAGGCTTAACTTTGGTAAATGCAAAATCGAGAATGGCATTAAAATAATATTCTGTATTAATTCCCAAAAATGTATCGTTTAATCCCGGTTGGATGTGTAGGTCAGTAATTTGCAGAACTGAAATGGGATTCATGGTTGGTTTATTCAATTTCCTTAACGAGTACTTTGGAATTTCTCTCTGGGTTATAGAGAGATTTAAGTTGATCAGGTAGTGTATTAATTTCAGACGATAAAAAACCGCGTTCAATAAACCAATGCATGGTTTGGGTTGATAAAACGTAGAGTTTTTTTAGCGCCAATTCTCTGGCTTTTTGATGTATATAATCAAGTAATCTATTGCCCCTGGCGGATCTCTGATAATCAGGATGGATGGCAAGGCAGGCAATAGCACCGTATTGATTGGCTGTGTTAAGATGTAAAGCAGTGCACCCAATGATTAAGCCATCTCTTTCAATGATTATATAATTAGCGATTTCCATTTCAATTTTCTCTCGAGAACGTCTGGCTAGTATGCCTTGTTGTTCCAGCGGTTTGATTAATTCAAGAATACCGCCTATGTCGTTAAGTGTGGCAGGGCGTAATTCTTCAAAAGGCGTGGAGCTTATCAGCGTGCCAACACCATCACGGCTGAATAGCTCTAATAATAGAGCGCCATCAATATTTCGGTTAATTAAATGAACTCGTTCTATGCCAGACCGGCATCCTTGAATGGCGGCTTTCAGAGGTAGAGTAATTTTGTCAGTTATGGCCTGATGTTGTTGCAGAAAAATATCAGCTTCATTTGTCGTCATTTGCCGAATCTGTTCATTATTTTCTGGGTGACAGCAGCTTTGTTCGGTTAGCAGTATTAATTTTTCTGCTTTTAAAGAAATAGATATTGCAGTAGCTACTTGTTCAGCAGACAGGTTGAAAATTTCTCCACTAGGTGAATAACCAATGGGTGAAATTAAAACCACATTATTTTGATCGAGTTGTTGATGAATTGCATCGCTATCAATACGACGAACTTCGCCAGTATGGCAGTAATCGATTCCATTTATGACGCCGATTGGTTTCGCAGTAACAAAATTACCAGATGCTACTTTGAGACTACAGCCTGCCATAGGTGAGTTTGCTAATCCCATTGATAACAGAGCTTCGATTTCTACACGAACCAAGCCCGCTGCTTCTTTTACGCATTGAAGTGCCAAATCATCTGTAATTCTTAAATTATTGTGGAACTGGGGAGAAGTGTTTAGTTTTGCAAGTCGTTGATCAATTTGTGGGCGTATGCCATGAATCAAAACTAGACGTATTCCTAGACTACTGAGGAGCGCAAAGTCGTGTACATGATGATCAAAGTCATCAGCCAACACCGCTTCACCGCCAAATGAAATAACAAAAGTTTTGTTGCGGTGTGCATGGATATAGGGTGAGGAGTCTCTAAACCAGCTGACGAATGATTTTTGTGAATTCATAATTAACCGCTGGAGTGTTTGCTTGTGGGCGGATAGTTTGGCAAGGTAGCCGTGCTTCCTGCTGTTAGTACGTCTACCTTTGCGCGATTTTTGTTCACGAAAATATCAATAAATCATTCAGTATCAATCAAGATTGTCCGTCACCGCACCTAACGATGCCGAACTTACTAATCTGGCATATTTTGCCAATACCCCCCGGGTATAGCGTGGTAAAGGTTGTGTCCATATTTCAAGGCGACGGGCGATTTCGTGTTCATTGACCACTAGGCTTAATTCATTATTTTCGGCATCGATGATAATAGTATCGCCATTTTCAATGATTGCCAATGGACCACCAACATAAGCTTCCGGGGTAATGTGACCTACTACAAAACCATGCGTGCCGCCGGAAAAACGACCATCCGTAATTAATGCGACTTCTTTACCTAACCCTTTGCCCATAATGGCGGAAGTCGGGGAGAGCATTTCACGCATGCCAGGGCCGCCTTTGGGGCCTTCGTAGCGGATAACAATCACATCACCCTTAACAATATCGCCACTTAATATACTTTGTAACGCTTGTTCCTCCGCATCAAAAACTTTGGCTGTGCCGACAAAGCGTAAACCTTCTTTACCCGTTATTTTTGCAACTGAGCCACCCGGTGCCAGATTGCCATATAAAACGACAAGATGACTGTCTTTTTTAATCGGGTTATCTAGTGAGTGAATGATATCTTGGTCTTCAGGATACGGTTTAACATCGGCCAAATTTTCCGCCAGCGTTTTGCCGGTTACGGTTAAGCAGTTGCCGTGCAGTAAACCTTTATCTAGTAATATCTTCATCAACGGCTGAATGCCACCGATTTCAATTAATTCGGTCATCATGTAATGGCCGCTGGGTTTTAAATCGGCAACTAGAGGAACATGTTTGCCGATACGAGTGAAGTCATCTAAAGTGATATCAACTTTGGCAGCATTTGCCATGGCCAAAATATGCAACACTGCATTGGTTGAGCCGCCAAGTGCAATGACTATAGTGATGGCATTTTCAAAGGCCTCTTTAGTCATAATGTCACTGGGTTTAATATTCTGTTTAAGTAATTCCAATACAGCTGCACCAGCGCGTTCGCAATCTAATCTTTTATCGTTTGAGATAGCTGCTTGGGCAGAGCTGTTCGGTAGACTCATGCCTAGTGCTTCAATTGCGGATGCCATTGTATTTGCAGTATACATGCCACCGCAGGAGCCAGCTCCAGGAATGGCTTTAGCTTCAATTTCAGCAAGTTCGGCATCATTTATTTCATTGTTGGCTCTGGCGCCCACCGCTTCAAAAACAGAAACCACGTCGAGTTTTTTATCTTTATGACAGCCCGGCATAATAGTGCCGCCATAAACAAAAACGCTGGGGCGATTTAATCGTGATATTGCAATCATACAGCCAGGCATGTTTTTATCACAGCCACCAATGGCAACAATACCATCGAAACCTTGGCAGCCAACGACTGTCTCAATTGAGTCGGCAATTACTTCGCGGGATACTAGCGAATATTTCATGCCTTCAGTGCCCATTGAAATGCCGTCAGATATGGTAATGGTATTAAAAATAACGGCTTTACCATTCGCGTTATCAACACCCGTAGCTGCAGAATCGGCTAGTTTATTGATATGCATATTACAGGGAGTGACCATGCTCCAGGTCGAAGCAATACCGATTTGCGGTTTTTTGAAGTCCTCGTTTTTAAAGCCTACAGCGTGCAACATCGCTCGGCTGGGTGCGCGCTCCATACCGTCAACAACTAAAGAAGAAAAGTGACGTGTGTTGTGGTCATCTGAATGAGCCATGTGTTTAATTCCTGAGGTATAAGTAAAGAATATGTTGCGCTGCTTTAAAGAATCTATTTAAATTTTTTATGTTTTATAGCTGGGCGTTAATAGTTGTTCCAGTTATTTTTCCGTCTCCAGCCGAGTTTAGGAAGGATAAATCCTAATAGAACACCAATTAGCGATAAAATGCCGCCGTATAAAAACCAGTCCTGACTCGCCGTGTCTTTAAGGGCTTGATTTTCTAGCTTAAATTGTTGTAAATCTCGTTCAACATTAACGACACGTTCTTGAAGTTCGTCACGTTCATTTTTTAATTGGAATGAATTGGCAGCCGTTTTCTTAAGATCCTCAAACTCTCTTGCTAATTGATCACGCTCAGTCGCTAAAGACTTCTCTAAGGATGATCCTGGGGTGAGTTTATCTTTAAGCGCTCTTATTTCTGTCGCTAGTGTGGCATTATTGGATTGAAGTTGCGCTATGCTTTTACTTGCGCTGTCCTTAGGGTCAACAATAGGCGCTTGCTTTGTAGTAAAACGTGATTTGATATGGCCTTCTGTGCCATCCATAAGACGTACTTTGATAAAATCAAATTTACTCTCATTTTCAATAACCATGAGTGGTGTTCCAATTGGTAATAATTTTAAAGCTTTACCATGAATGCTGGGGGAACCTCTTAATGTTAAATTAACATCATCTGTAACATAAATCGTTTCTGCCTGGGCAAAATCTAAAGAGAGTATTAAGATAAAAAAAGCACTGAGTAATTTTTTCACAATTATCTTCTGTTAGTGGTGGTTTAGTAAATTAATTTAATGTTCTTTTTTACAAAGGAGAAATTCTAAAAGTGCTTTTTGGGCGTGTAAGCGATTTTCGGCTTCAGCGAAAACAACGCTTTGCGGCCCGTCAATAACTTCGGAAGTTACTTCTTCACCTCTGTGAGCGGGGAGGCAGTGCATAAATAGTGCGTCATTTTTAGCAATATTCATAATATTTTCGTTAATTTGATAGTCTCTAAAAGCAATTTCGCGAAGTTTTTGTTCCTCTTCCTGTCCCATGCTAGCCCAAACATCGGTAACACAAAGATCGCTATTTTTGGCCGCTTCTAATGCAGTATTAAAAAATTTAACGTGTTTGCCAGCTGCCTTAACAAATTCGGGGAGTGGTTGATATCCTGCTGGACAAGCAATATGTAAAGTAAAATCAAGTAGCATGGCAGCATGGATGTAAGAATGGCACATATTGTTACCATCACCTATCCAGGCTACAGTTTTGCCTTTAATATCGCCACGACATTCAAAATAAGTTTGCATATCAGCCAGCAACTGACAAGGGTGTTGTTGATCAGTTAAGCCATTAATGACAGGTACGCTGGAGTACTGTGCAAATGTAGTAACAGTTTCATGTTTGTCTGTTCTTAACATGATGCAATCAACCATGCTGGATATTACTTTAGCACTGTCATGTAGGGGTTCACCTCTACCTAGCTGAGTATCTCTGGGCGATAAAAATAGGGCGCTACCACCAAAATGAACCATGCCAGCTTCAAAGGAAATACGCGTGCGTGTCGATGACTTTTCAAAAATCATGGCTAACACCTGGCCTTTTAAAGGCTGGTAATCTCGAGCCCGATTATTTTTAAGTGTTATGGCTCTATAGATTATGTGACGAAGCTCATCGCTCGATAAATCAAGTAGGCTGGTGAAATGTCTTGGATTCATGTTGGATATAATTTAAGCAGTTTGTTCAGTGTAGTCGTTAATAATGCCGGACAATGTTTCTACCAATAGCTTGATTTGCAGCTCATCTATAATTAATGGCGGTAATAGTCTAATAGTTGTTTCATTGGTTACATTAATTAATAAATGCTGTTGTAATGCTAATTGAATTAATTCGGCACAGGGACTATCTAGTTCGATACCGATCATTAAGCCTTTGTTACGTATATCAATAACATGACTATTAGTCTTAAGATGCTCAGTTAAGCCTAAGCGTATAAGCTCACCCTTTTGAGTCGCTGAATTAATCAGGTTTTTTTCGTCGAGTGTTGCTAATACAGCTAAAGCGGCACTACAAGCTAAAGGATTGCCACCAAAAGTAGAGCCGTGAGTTCCTGCGGTCAATAACTTTGCTGCTTTGCCTCGGGCAAGGCATGCGCCGATGGGTACACCGTTGCCTAATGCTTTGGCTAAGGTGCATACATCAGGGATAATATCATTATGTTGAAAGGCAAGGAATTTGCCAGTCCTGCCAATACCTGTCTGGATTTCATCTAACATCAACAGCAAATCATACTGGTCACAAAGTTGTCGCAATTGGTTAATATAGTCTGGTGCGGGTATATTAACTCCGCCTTCACCTTGAATGGGTTCAACTAAAATTGCAACGATATTGTTATTTTGTGCCAACGCAGTTTCAATGGACTCTATGTTGTTGTAAGGAACTCTTATAAAACCTTCAACAAGCGGTGTAAAACCATATTGAACTTTGCTGTTCCCAGTAGCTGATAATGTTGCCAAAGTACGCCCATGAAAACTTTTCTCCATGACTATAATTGCCGGATTATCCAATCCTTTTTCGTGACCATACTTACGAGCCAGCTTGATAGCGGCTTCATTAGCTTCTGCGCCCGAATTACAAAAAAAGACGTTATCCATGCCACTTTTTTTAGTCAGTTTGTCAGCTAACATTTCTTGGCCAGGGATACCATAGATATTGGAAGTATGTATGAGTTTTTTGCTTTGTTCACAGATAGCGTTGTGTATAGCAGGATGAGCATGGCCTAAGTTACATACTGCTATGCCGGAAAGTGCATCTAAGTAACGATTATTTTTATCATCAAATAACCACGCGCCTTCTCCTCGATCGAAAGTTATCGGTAAACGATTGTATGTTGGCATAATATGGCTGGACATTCTGGCTGCCTGTAAACTAAAGTACTGGTGGCAATCTTACTGCCAAGTAAAAAACATTTAATTATAGGTATCAATTTGATCGCAGGCAAGTCTTGGATTACAAGATTTCCTTTTTTAAATCACTTAAAGTTGATAGAATTAGACACGTTTTTATTAAATTGAGTGACTACAAATGAGTGTTGCAGAAAGAATTAAAGATCAATTAGAAAGCAATCCAGTCGTTTTATACATGAAAGGCTCACCAGACTTTCCACAATGTGGTTTTTCGGGCCAAACCGTACAGATATTGAATGCTTGCCAAGCTAAATTTATGTACGTCAATATATTTGAAGATCCAGAATTGCGTGAAGCGCTTAAGGAACATTCAAATTGGCCTACTTACCCGCAACTTTATATCAAGGGTGAATTGGTTGGGGGGTGTGATATTGTTATTGATTTGTATAAAAAAGGTGAGTTGGTTGCTATGTTGGAAGCCGCTGGTGGTGTAGAGCAATAGTTCAAAACATATGGATGGACAGATTGCTATTGGAAATATAGTTAAGTTGATATTATTTGCAAGTTTCCGCATTTAATTGCAGATTATTGATCAAGTAATTCAAGTCGATTCCAGCGATTAACGATTAAGCAAAACAGTTCCGCTGTCTTTTCGGCATCATATAGTGCTGAATGGGCTTTCTCGTTATCCCATTCCAAGCCTGCGACTTGTGCAATTTTTGCCAGTACTGTCTGTTTGTAAGCTAAACCCCCCAAGGTAGCTGTATCGAAAGTACTAAAAGGATGAAAGGGACTACGTTTAATTTGCGTGCGTTGAATAGCTGCATTTAGAAAGGCAATGTCAAATGCAGGGTTATGGCCTACCAAGATTGCTCGTGTACAATCATTACGTTTTACTGCATGTTTAATAGGCTTGAATAACATATCCAATGCATCTTTTTCATCAATTGCCATGCGAAACGGATGATAAGGATCTATGCCATTAAATTTAAGCGCGGCAGGATCCAATTCAGAGTTTTTAAAAGGAATAACATGTGTTGTATAGCGTTCGGTAATTGCTAACTCATTATCACTATTTAATTCAACAATTACAGCAGCAATTTCCAGTAACGCATTTTTTTTGGAGTTAAATCCGGCTGTTTCTATGTCGACAATTATAGGGAGATAGCCTCTAAAGCGTTGAGCTAAAGGGATTGCAGTTTTGTCCATTGAGTTTGAATCGTTTCAAAGTTAAAAAAGTAACTATGTTACGTCAAGTTGACTGGACATAGGTGAAATTATTAATCTTTACTGCATTTTCCAGCTTAGCTCTTCTCCTGCTTTGAGTGGCGTAACAGTATTGTCGTTTTCTCCGTAAAATAATGGAATGCTCCAGGTAGTTTTTTCTAAGGTAACTGTGTCGGAGTTTCTGGGTAAGCGGTAAAAATCTGCCCCGAAAAAGCTGGCGAAGCCTTCTAGCTTATTTAATGCGCCAGCTCGCTCAAATATTTCAGCGTAAAGCTCCAGTGCGGCATAAGCACTATAACAGCCTGCGCAACCACAACTGGTTTCTTTTAGTGAAGTAATATGTGGAGCACTATCAGTGCCCAAAAAGAACTTTGGATTGCCGCTGGTTGCAGCTTTAACCAATGCGAGTCGGTGATGTTCTCGCTTGATGATTGGTAAACAGTAATAATGTGGACGTATGCCGCCTGCAAACAAAGCATTACGATTATACAGAAGATGTTGAGGGGTTATGGTTGCAGCAATATTATTTCCGGATGCAATAACAAATTGCACAGCTTCACTAGTGGTTATATGTTCGAGTACAATACGCAAGCTGGGAAAATTTTTGGTAATATCAGTTAGGCTGGTGTCAA
>CAJAHC010000280.1 GCA_903939355.1 uncultured Methylococcaceae bacterium
CATTAAAACTAATCGCTAGTGCTATTGAGAATATTGCTAGTGTTGAAAAAGTGTGTGTTACTATGACATTAAAATTAATGAGTTCAATATAGCTTCATTTAAATGAATTTCCATAGCATACCTCCTTCCATTATAAGTCCACTTGTTGTTTATAAATTTTGTTTGGTAATAGTATTCTTGCTGGCGGGATGTGCTACTCCAATTGGCGTTAATAAGGTTACACCCAAAGAGTCTTATCAAATTGCAACTGCAAATGCACTTTCCTATGAGAGTAAGGTGAGTAATAATACTAAAGCGGTATTACAGCGTTTTAATTTATTAGATGTATATGACTTAAATCCGCAGCAAGCTATTTACAACTTACATCAGATAGCATTGATAGATGAAAGCCGAGATTTATTGTTCTCGTTGGCCGAAATAAGCTATGCCCATGCAGAATTATTACCCGAGAATAGTAGTGATCAAAATACAAGTGAGCGAGCACAAGACGTTTTTTTGCAGGCTGCTGTTTACGCCTATTTATATTTATTGGACGAGGGTGATCAGCCACCACCAAGTCCTTATGATAACCAATTCCGAGAAGCTTGTGAAATCTACAACCGAGCATTGGCACAAGGTTTCAAAGATGTTAACGGTGAAGGCCTTGCACTTGCCAGTAGTGTCCGTGAGTTAGCTGGTGGACCGTTAACAATTTCACGCGAGACAAGTGAGCTTGGGTGGAATCCCAGTAATTTTGATAATTTTTATTCAGCAGATGCTTATGATGTTTATGGATTTACAGTTCGCAATCGTACTTCAGGACTGGGATTGCCAATTATTGGAGTGACCCATAAAACCAGTGAAGCACCAAATGGCGGGGCAATCCCCATTACTGCATTCTTACGCATTAAGGGCAACTTACGGGATCTGCAAGCGGGACGAGGTAGCGCAAAACTAGAGCTCTATTCAGCTTATGACGATAGTGAAGTTATAGTTAATGGTCGGCACGTGCCATTGCAAGCAGATACGACTGCCCCTCTTGCCTATCGATTGAACGATCCAGAATTGTGGAAAGTAGGTCTGAAAAACTTTATTTCCGGAACTCAAGTTGAAAATCATATGCTTATGGTTCAGCCTTATCAACCAGGACGTATTCCGGTGGTTCTTGTTCACGGTACCATTAGCAGTCCTGTGGCATGGGCTGAGATGGTCAACAGACTGCGGAGTGATCCCGTACTTCGTAAACGCTACCAATTTTGGTTTTATGAGTACACTAGCGATGCTCCAATTGTTCATTCGGCAGCTATTTTACGTGAAACGCTAATTAAAATGGTTGATCAACTAGATCCTGAACATAAAGATCCCGCAATCTCTCGTATGGTGGTAATAGGGCATAGTCAGGGTGGGTTGCTGACCAATTTGACCGCTATTAATTCGGGTGACCGTTTCTGGCACGTCATCAGTGATCAGCCATTTGAATCGCTCGATGTCGATCCCCTGATAAAAACCAACATGAGTAAGGCGCTATTTTTCAAGCCACTACCCTTTGTTAAACGAGTGGTTTATATCTCTACCCCTCATCGTGGTAGTTTTATAACCAAGGATTGGGTTCGAAAATTTACACGATTCATAATGAATTCACCTCTTGATTTAATTAAGGGAGGTGTTGCAAAATATGCGAAATTATCAGGGCAGGTAAAAATCCCTCTTGGCTTAAACGATAAGTTGCCCACTAGTATTGATGGAATGACCCCCGGAAATCCGATGATGAAAGTATTGGTTGAAAGTCCGCTGGCGGCAGGCGTAACAGGCAATTCAATCATCGCTGTGTTGCCCGGTGAAGATATTAAGACTGGTAATGATGGCGTGGTCGATTACAGCAGTGCACATATTGATAATGTCGAGTCCGAATATATCGTTAGGACAGGGCATTCTGCACAAGGACATCCACTGACAATTGAAGAAGTAAGACGAATTTTACTCCACCATCTAAATCAGTAGTGATGCAATTGTTTCGGAAGCTATTAATTAAAACGATATGACATAGTCGATATGATGCAAGTTATCCAAAAATTTAACTATCGATATGTGGAAAGGTTATCTCGATAATAATCATTGGCTGGACTTTAATCTCTTTGCTGATTATGATGCCAACTACACCATTTTGGGTGGAATGATTCACATAATAATTTATTCGTTTTATAAAGGATATTCTCATGTTACAAAAACAACAACA
>CAJAHC010000281.1 GCA_903939355.1 uncultured Methylococcaceae bacterium
CAATAATGGCAATGTTTCTTAATTTTTCGATCACTTTTTGTGTTCTCTAATGGTTTAATAAAATGAGTATAGGGTAGTTTTAAGCACGCTATATAGCATGTAATGTATTTGTGTTTAGATTGATAAGGATTAGTTTTTATTATGTGAAGGTATCGAAAGTAAAAGGTACGTCAAATCTGATGACTTTAAAATTCTATTAACTTTGAATCCAAGGTAAATTATTAAAACGCCAGCCACCAAGATTACCTCGATGATTATTTTGATCCAACGGCCCTTCAAAACCATCAATGATATTGACAAGCCTGGTAAATCCAATGTCTTCCAGTACTTTTGCAGCCTCAAGTGATCGTTGTCCACTCCTGCACAATAATAAAACAGGTGTATCTTTATTGGTCACAATTCTTTCAATGTCAGAAATAAAATTTGGATTAATCTGCCAAGCTGGAGCCTCTTTCCAGGCAATATGGATAGCATTTATAGGGTGTCCAACAAACCCGTGTTCGATTTTTGTACGCACATCAACCAATATGGCGTCAGTATTCGTCTGTAAAAAATCCCACGCCTCTTGCGGGTTTAAATTATCTATCATTAAGTATTGCCAATTATATTAGTTTTTGACCAACAAACTGCGCCTCATCTCTTAGGCCGCACAATGTATCACCGATTGAAGCATTTTCCCTGTAAAAAACAACATTTAAACGTGAAAATAAAGCTAACAACTCTCCACAACCAAGAAGGTAGTCAGGATTGCTGGGTGTGTTGCGATGTATTTTTTCTTGGGTAAAAGTCTGATAGAAAAGCAAGCCATTTGGTTTTAATGCGTCTATTATCGCATCACTTAGAGTTCGGTCAAGAAATCGACTCACAACAATCACATCAAAATGACATTTGGTAAAACTTTCAGATGTAATTTTTTCTTGTCGTGCATTGATATTTAGCCCTTGCTGGGCTGTATAAGTTGTTAATTTATCTATGGCAATAAAGGAAATATCTAAGGCAGTCACCGCCAAACCTCGTTGTGCTAAATAAATGGCATTAGCACCCCATCCAGAGGCTAAGTCCAGAGCTATTCCAGTTGTAGGCAGCAAAAAATCATTTTCAGTTAGAACCTGTGCCGCCGCTGAAAATACTGGGCTAGACTGGCTATAAAGGTGATTCCATTTGTTTGCCAGTAGACTATCCATTATTCAGTTCCAGGCATACTTACGCGATGCTCTAACCACACTTGTAAAAAATCCATAAAACTTTTAACTTTGGCCGATAGATATTTTCTGTGTGGGTAGACTGCATGAATATCTAAAGGGGGTAATGGATAGTTTTCAAGGACTACCTTTAGCGTACCGTTTTCAATATCTTTGCCAACTATGTAGGTGGGTAACATAACCAATCCTAGGCCATTAATAGCTGCAATGCGGATTGGGTGGGCCGCGTTAGCTTGCATTCTACCTGTAACATTTACTGTTTTAGGGCCGGTGTCAGATTTAAATTGCCATTTATTACGTGGAGAAATGGCCCAGTTAACCAAGCAACTATGGTTCGCTAAATCTTCTGGCACCTTTGGAGTCCCATTAAGTTCTAAATAGTCTGGTGCCCCACAAACAACGAGCGATGAGCTTGCTAATTTTCGTGCAACCATACTGCTATCATCTAAAGCACCCAGAAAAATAGCCACATCGATACCTTCATCAATTAAATCGCCGGGACTGCCCTGTAAAATCATTTCGATAGTCAAATCAGTATGTATTTTTAAAAATTCAGCGACGGCTCTTGCGATATGTGTGGCACCAATTGCGGGTGGAGCACTGATTTTTAGAAGCCCCCTCGGTTCTGTTTGCAAATGGGTTATTGCAGATTCCATTTCGTCAACATCCAAAAGTACTTGTTGGCAGCGTTCAAGATAAGATGTGCCGACATCGGTTAGGCTTAAGCTTCTTGTTGTGCGATTGATTAAACGAGTTCCTAAGCTGCCTTCAAGTTGCATGATATGCTTTGTTGCCATGGCTCTCGAAATTCCTAGATCACGCGCTCCGCCAGCAAAACTACCGGCTTTGGCCACACGAACAAAGACATTCATGCTTGTTAATTTATCCATTTAATTTTCCTTAATGGGGTTCAGGAGCTTAATTTTTTTAATTTGCATTGAGCATCTAATATTAATAAAATTCTTGACATTGTCAATTGTTTTTTAATAAGAAACAATGTGTTTAATATTTACCGTATTGTGTACTATGAATGTACCTGTATAGTAGTAATCAGGCAATAAGACAACTAGCAAGCTGAATTAAAAATTTAAGACTTTTGATAAGGTTAAAAATATGAATAACCTCAATATAGATATAATTTTTGGTTTAATTTTTATTTCTGGCATTTGGATCTTAATTTTCGGTCAATCCATTATATCGACCTTTTTCTTGGCAGTGCCGCTACATATAGCAAGATTTAGCAAGATTATAAACCGAGTAAAATTAAGTAGCTAAGTGTAAACAGTTAACTACCTCCTGGTGTTATACCTTAGAGCAGTTCCTCCTCATAAATGTTATGCTCGAACTTTTACCTCCCTATGCGGTACCGCAAAGAGAGGTTTTTTTTGCCTGATGATTAATAGCTAAATTTATTTTAATCAAACATTATTTAGTTATTGGAAAGTTTATTGACAAATCAGTACAAGCGTTGTGGTAGTAATACTCCGGTTATCAAAGAAGATTTAAAGTGTATTTAGAAGAGGCAACTCGTTTTTGGTTCCAAAGTAAGTCACTAATTTCACATTGCGGTACGAAACCTGATACAGCTTGCCTTAAAATCCGTCTAACTTGTTCAAAATCATCGTTATTTGTAGCCTCTTCAAGTGACAATAGCATTTTATTTAATTCAACCCAAGAAATAGTCTGTTCTTCCGCTCGCATAATACTGGGATGACTGGTTTTTGAAACGTTATCACCAATTAAAAGCTCTTCATAGAGTTTCTCGCCTGGCCTCAAGCCGGTAAAGTTAATTTCTATTTCGCCTGTAGGGTGATTATCATCTTTTATTTCCAAGCCACTTAAATGGATCATTCTTTTTGCCAAATCAAGAATTCTGATAGGTTCGCCCATGTCCAACACGAATACATCGCCACCCTGCCCTAAAGCACCGGCTTGAATAACCAACTGAGACGCCTCTGGAATAGTCATAAAATAACGGATGATGCGTGCATCTGTGACAGTTAACGGCCCACCTCGGGCTATTTGTTCTCTAAACAAAGGCACCACAGAGCCAGAGGAGCCGAGTACATTACCAAATCTTACCATTGTGAAACGTGTTGGTTTTTCAAGGTCAATGTCTACACTGAGTGCTTGTAAAATTAATTCGGCAAAACGCTTGGTCGCACCCATTGTATTGGTTGGCCTTACTGCTTTATCTGTTGAAATTAATACAAAAAGTTCAACTTCTGCATTAATTGCTGCTTGAGCGGCATGCAAGGTTCCAAAGATATTATTCCATATTGCTTCGCCAGGATTTTTTTCTACCATAGGTACATGCTTGTATGCGGCGGCATGATAGATAGTTTCAACCTTAAAAGTTTTACACACATTTTCAATGCGCTTGGCATGGGTAACTGAGCCTAGAATAGTAATAATTTGAATTGGTCTAGTTGGGTTGATGCTAGTTAACAGATGATGTAATTCTTTTTCTATTGCATAAAGGCCAAATTCACTGATCTCATAAAGAATTAAGGAGGTTGGTTGCAGCTTAATTATTTGTCGACATAGCTCTGATCCTATGGAGCCACCAGCCCCTGTTACCATAACAACTTTGTCACTAATAGTGGCTTTAAGTAGCATTTGATCAGGTGCTACTGGATCTCTACCTAACAGATCTGCAACATCAACTTCTTGAAGGGTATCAACGGTAACCTTACCTTGAGCTATGTCAGATAGTCCGGGCATAGACATGACATGAACAGCATAAGGCTCAAGTAATCGGATAATTTCACTAA
>CAJAHC010000282.1 GCA_903939355.1 uncultured Methylococcaceae bacterium
ATTGTGAAGGTGGTATTGAGCAATGGGGTGAAAAAGAGCAAAAAGCAGCGGGACGAATTTATACTTTGTTACGCACTGTCAGTAATAATCGTTTGACTGGGCAATCAGAAAATCTGCAGCCCGGTATTTTTTGGATGATAGAATAACTTGAGGCTTCCGAAAAGAACATTACCGGTTTTGTCATTAGTAGTTTTATTGGTCGTATGGCAGGCATTGGCGAGTTATATCAATAGTGGTCTTTTACCTGCCCCGGCAACGGTGGCAACGGTTTTTTGGCTGGAATTGATGACAGGTCAGCTACCTTATCATTTGGGGGTGACTTTACTTCGGTTGTTGGTTAGTTTCTCTATTGCTATGTTGTTGGGTTGTGCAATAGGTATTGCATTGGGACGCAATAAAAAAATGGATGCTTTTTTTGATAACTGGCTGGTTATTTCTTTAAATGTCCCCGCACTGGTGACCATTATTTTGTGTTACGTTTGGTTTGGTTTGATTGAGTCGGCCGCCATCTTGGCTGTTGTGGTTAACAAATTACCTAATGTTATTGTGACAATCAGGGAAGGTACGCGAAGGTTGGATCAAGATTTATTGGAAATGGCGAGTAGTTTTAATTTTAGCAAGCATAAGACGTTGCTTCATGTCATCTGGCCACAACTGCACCCCTTTGTAATGGGAGCTACGCGGTCTGGTTTGGCTTTAATCTGGAAAATTATTTTAGTTGTTGAATTATTGGGTCGTAGCAATGGCATGGGCTATCAATTACATTTATTCTTTCAACTGTTTGATGTGGCTAGTATTTTGGCCTATACCATAGCTTTTGTGGCGGTTATTCAGATGATAGAAGTAATGATTCTAAAACCATTGGATAAAAAATCGCTGCGGTGGCGTCGATGAGTGCTATTGACATTAATATCCATAGTAAAACTTATCCTGCTATAGATCAAGTAGGGGTACACTTGGCTATAAAGAACCTTCAACTCTCGATTAAGTCAGGTGAGTTTGTTTGTTTGGTAGGGCCTTCCGGTAGTGGGAAAACAACCTTATTAAATATTATTGCTAAGTTGGATAAAGATTATGAGGGAGAAATTACGGTTGGCCGATACAATGCTCAATCTAAGATAGGCTGTATTTTCCAGAATCCAAGATTACTACCTTGGCGAACAGTAAGGGAAAATATAGAGTTAGTGTTGGATACTAGTCAATCTTTGGCTATTGTTGATGAATTGCTTGAGGTGATGCAATTAACTGATTCGCAGCAGGTTTATCCTGAGCGGTTGTCGTTAGGCATGAGTCGCAGGGTATCAATTATTCGCGCTTTTGCAATAGAACCTGAAGTGTTACTCATGGATGAGCCATTTGTATCACTGGATGCGCCGACAGCGCGACAGGTAAGGGAATTATTATTAAAGTTATGGCATGACCGCCCGCATACGGTGTTATTTGTTACTCATGATTTGCGAGAAGCAATAACATTGGCTGACAGGCTTATCTTTTTATCGGCTAGGCCTATGTCTGTTGTTAGTGAGATAGTTGTTACTATTCCAAGAGCTGAGCGCCATAACGAAAGCGTTGTCGAGGTATTTCGTCAGCGATTATTAAATGATTATCCGGAGATAAAGCAATTGTTGTAACCAAGAATTTACGTAGATTGCTATTTTCAGGTCAAAAAAAAGCCGGTACTGAATAAGTCCGGCTTTTTTAAAATAAAGGTTAAGGCATTTAAGCGATAGCTTTTACTTTTGAATTTAGTCTACTCTTGCCCCGTGCAGCTTTATTTTTATGAATAATGCCTTTGTTTACTGCGGAATCAATGATGGGCACCACAATTTGATAAGCCGCTTGTGCTTTTTCTTTATCGCCTGCATTAACGGCAGCAATAACTTTTTTTACAAATGTACGTAAGTTGCTACGTTGTCCTGCGTTGCGAATACGGCTTTTTTCCGCTTGTTTCGCGCGTTTTTTAGCTTGTGCTGTATTAGCCATAGTGTCTCAATGTATTGGTATCAGTTAAATAGCCCTGTATTATCTTTTTAAATGTTATTATTGTCAACCTAAACGTTATGTAGATGGAGTAACTTTGAGTCGTCAGCTTTTTAAATCAACGGTCATTGTGGCTAGTATGACACTTATCTCACGTGTTTTAGGTTTCATTCGGGATATGTTAATTGCGCGTATTTTTGGTGTCAATATTGCGACGGATGCTTTTTTTGTAGCGTTTAAAATACCTAATTTTTTTCGACGCTTATTTGCAGAAGGTGCATTTGCGCATGCTTTTGTACCCGTTCTTACTGATTACAAAGAGCAGGGAAGCAAAGTCGCTCTAAAGTTGTTGGTAGATAGAACTGCCGGCGCATTGACGTTAATCTTGATGCTGATCAGTGTAGTAGGTGTGTTGGTTGCTCCTTTGCTTATTTTATTAATGGCCCCCGGTTTTGCTTGGCAAGGAACTCAGCAAGAGTTGGGAGTGCTTATGTTAAAAATTACTTTCCCTTATTTATTGTTTATTGGGTTGGTTGCTTTTGCTGGTGGCATATTAAACGCGCATGGAAAGTTCGCTATCCCCGCTTTGACGCCAGCTTTTCTGAACATTTGTATGATTGGAGCGGCAGTATGGCTCGCGCCATTTATGGATGAGCCAGTTGTTGCTTTAGCATGGGGGGTTTTTGCAGGGGGGGTTGTGCAACTGTTGTTTCAGATTCCAGCTTTGATAGCATTGAGAATGATGCCAAGATGTAGATTAAGGCTTAATGATCCAGGTGTAAAAAAAATTATTGGCCTTATGTTACCGGCAATATTTAGTGTATCAGTTACGCAGATTAATTTATTACTAGATACGCTGATAGCTTCATTTTTAGCAGTAGGCAGCGTTTCTTGGCTATATTATTCTGACCGTTTGGTGGAATTCCCCTTAGGGATTTTGGGGCTAACTCTGGGTGCTGTTATTTTACCTAAGTTAGCAAAATTCCATGCTTCAGAAAATCCGGCTGCTTTTTCAAATATACTGGATTGGAGTTTACGTCTTGTTTTACTGGTATGTATGCCTGCGACTATAGGTTTAGTATTGCTGGCTGAGCCAATGTTATCAACACTATTCCAGTATAACGAATTTAGCTTGAGAGATGTCCATTATGCAGCAATGAGTCTAAGAGCTTATTCGATTGGCTTGCTGGGCTATGTCTTGATTAAGGTGTTGGTCCCAGGATTTTCTGCTAGGCAGGATATGAAAACACCAGTTCGTTACGGGTTTTATGCAATGGTAGTTAGTTTGCTTCTAAATATCGTATTGGTTTTCCCTTTCGCTCATGCAGGACTGGCTTTAGCAACTTCGTTGGGGGCTTTCTTTAATGCGACTTTATTGCTAATGAAAATTCTAAAAGAAAAGGTTTATCGACCTGTTAGTGGGTGGAGCGTATTTTGTTTTCGTATTTTTTTGGCGAGCACAGCTATGTCATTAGTACTTTACTACTGGGTTGATGTTAGTTGGTGGAATCAATGGAGCTCATCAGATAGAGTTATCAATTTATTTAAGTGGATTTTGATAGGGTTACTTACTTATATGGGGACATTGGTGTTGGTCGGATTAAGATTGCGGCATTTATCTGTTGCCCGTAACATGCCAAGAAATATGAGTGAGTTCATATAATATTATCAATTGATACCTAGCGATGACTGCCACATTTAACTGTTGCACATGATAAAATAATATTATTTTTGCTGGCAAAAAGATCATGCAGTTAATTAGAGGCCTTTCTCATCTTGAACCATTCAAGAATGGTTGCGTACTATCTATAGGTAACTTTGATGGGTTGCATTTGGGTCATCGGGCAGTTATTCGTAAGCTTGTTGAGCGGGGGAAAGTGCTAGGATTGCCGGTTGTGATTATGTTTTTTGAGCCGCAACCGCTGGAATATTTTTTAGGCGATAATGCACCTTCGCGTTTAATGCGCTTACGAGAAAAAGTAATTGAAATGGCTAAATTGCCAGTTGATAACTTATTGATAGTGCGTTTTAATCAAAACTTTGCTAACCGTGATGCCGAGCAATTCATTGAGCATATATTAATCAATACACTAAATGTGAAGCACCTTGTAATTGGTGATGACTTTCATTTTGGTAAAGCCAGGCGAGGTAATTTTGGAATGCTCAAAGAAAAGGGCAGGCTGAATGGTTTTACGGTTGAAGATACAGGTTCCTTCCAATTAGGAGGGTTACGTATAAGTAGTACCCTTATTAGGGATGCTTTGGTTGCTGGTGATCTAAAGGGGGCAGAAAAACTGTTAGGGCATTGTTATTCAGTGTGCGGAAGAATAGCTCATGGTGATAAACTTGGTCGTACTATTGGTTACCCTACTGCAAACATAAGAATGCATAGGAAAAATACTCCGGTTAACGGTGTATTTGCAGTTACCATGACAGGGATTGACGGATTGGAGTTTGAAGGCGTTGCAAATGTCGGCACTCGACCAACGCTCGATGGTGGTTCTAAGGTAATTCTCGAGACGTATTTGTTCGATTTTAATAAGGAAATCTACGGACGTTATGTGGAAGTGCATTTTCATCAAAAAATCAGAGATGAATCACGATTTCATTCTCTGGAAGAATTAAAAGCCCAGATCGTAAAAGATGTGGCTGAGACTAAAAAGATTTTTGCTGAGACTAAAAAACTATGACGATGGATTATAAAAAAACACTTAACCTACCCAATACTGGCTTTCCTATGAAAGGAAATCTGGCGCAACGCGAACCAGAGCGTTTAAAAAAGTGGAATGATGCAGATTTGTATAAAAAAATCAGAGAAGCTTTTACGGGACGACCTCAATTTATATTGCATGATGGGCCTCCTTATGCAAATGGTGAAATTCATATCGGTCATGCGGTTAACAAAGTTTTAAAAGATATTATTGTTAAATCAAAAACTTTGAGTGGTTTTGATGCTCCTTATGTTCCTGGGTGGGATTGTCATGGCTTACCCATTGAGTTGATGGTTGAAAAGAAAATCGGTAAAGCCGGTGTAAAAGTATCTCCTGCCGTTTTTCGAAAGGCCTGTCGTGAATATGCAGCAAAGCAGGTAGATATACAAAAAGAAGCATTTGTCAGATTAGGGATATTAGGCGATTGGGGTAATCCTTACTTAACAATGGATTTTGCTTTTGAAGCCGATATTGTTCGTTCGTTGGGGAAAATTACTCAGAAAGGACATGTCGTAGCCGGGGCAAAGCCAGTCCATTGGTGTACTGATTGCGGATCAGCATTGGCAGAGGCCGAGGTTGAGTATGAAGATAAACATTCTCCAGCCATAGATGTGCGTTTACAGGTGATTGACGAGAATGCTTTTATGAGCTTGTGTCATCACGCGCCTGAGCATGAAGGG